>JAGQSE010000179.1 GCA_020439725.1 Acidobacteriota bacterium | reverse complement strand
GTCGACTTGCCGCTGCCGGTGGGGCCGGTGACCAGCACCAGCCCCATGGGCATGGTGGTGAAATCGATCAGGCTGGTGGGCAGGTCGAGGTCGTCGACACCGAGGATGTCGAAGGGCACGCGGCGGAAGGAAGCGGCGAGGGTACCGCGCTGCATGTAGAGGTTGCCGCGGAAGCGCGCCAGTCCCGAAACGCCGTAGCCGATGTCGATCGAAAGCTTCTCCTCGAGGCGGGCCTTTTGGGCCGGCGTCAGGATGCGATGGAGCATCTCGGAGATGCCGTCGGGTTTGAGCGGATCGAGGTCGATGGGAATGATCTTGCCGTTGATGCGCAGCAAGGGGGGCCGTGTCGGCTTGAGATGGAGGTCCGAAGCCCCCTTCTTGGTCATGAACTTGAGTAGAGCGTCGAGATCCATGAGCCGTCTTTCCCGTCAGACCGTTGCCGTTTGGGCTGGAGCGAGTCGCACGCCTTGTCCGAGCGTCCGCCAAAGATACACCATTTATCGTAGCGGGTTCGATGCGCTGGAGCGGAGCGCTACGGAGCTCGAGGGAAGCTCCGCGGGGTGACCGGTCGCGGCTATGGCAGGGCCGGGGCGCCGACCGGCCGGCGCGGTCCGAAACGCCGGGGTCAGAGGTACTTGCGCATCAAGCCGACGACGATGCCCTGGATGGCCAGGTCGCGGGCGGAAACCCAGATCGGCTCCATCGCCGGGTTCGAGGGTTGCAGCCGTACCAGCTCGCCCTCGGGATAGATACGCTTCAGGGTCGCTTCGTCGTTGACCAGGGCGACCACCATGTCGCCGGCCTCGGCCTTCTCTCGGCGCAGGACCACCACCAGGTCGCCGTCGTGGATACCCTCGGCGATCATCGAGTCACCGACCACTTGGAGGACGAAGTGCTCGCCCAACCGCCGGCTCAACAGGTGACCGGGGACCTCGAGACGCTCGCTGCCCGCCAGGGCCTCGATGGGGCGGCCGGCGGCGATGCGACCCAGGAAAGGCAGCTCGGGGGCGGCGGAGTCGGCGCCCGCCTTCGACTCGACCAGCTGGATCCCGCGCTTCTGGTTCCAGTCGCGGGTCAGATAGCCCTTCTGCTCGAGGAGCTTCAGATGCTTGTAGACGGTGCCGTAGGAGGAGTAGCCGAACCGCTCGCAAATCTCGCGGTGCGTCGGTGCGATCCCCTTCCGCCGTTGGAAGTCTTCGATGAACTCGAGGATGGCCTTCTGGCGCTCGGTGAGGTAACGGGCCTTGGTCTTCGCCATGGCGAAATGGTAGGCGGTGAAAAAGCGTAAGTCAAGCGGATCGAGTGCCCCGGCGCGGTTGACACCCTCAGACGGCCGGCACTAGACTGCCCCGAATGCCGTCCTGCGGCGCTTCCCGGGTCATGATTTCCACCGCTCCCGCCATTCACCGCGACCTGGCCATCGAGCGCCACACCCTGAGCAACGGTCTCCGCGTCGTCCTGCACCGCGACACCACGCTGCCGCTGGTGGGGGTCAACCTTTGGTACCACGTCGGCTCGAAGAACGAGCGTCCCGGGCGCACCGGCTTCGCCCACCTCTTCGAGCACATGCTCTTCCAGGGCAGCGAGCACGTCGGCACCAACGACCACTTCCGCTACATGCAGCAGGTCGGCGGCCTGGTCAACGGCTCGACCTGGTATGACCGCACCAACTATTACGAGACGCTGCCCGCCAACTACCTCCGCCTCGGCCTGTGGCTCGAGTCGGACCGCATGGGGTTCCTGCTCCCGGCGCTGACGCCGGAGAAGCTCGAGAACCAGCGCAGCGTCGTGATGAACGAGCGCCGTCAGCGCATCGACAACCGTCCCTACGGCCGGGCCAACGAGGTGCTCCACGAGCTGCTCTTTCCGGCGGATCATCCCTATCACTGGCCGGTCATCGGCTACATGGAGGACATCGCCGCCGCCACCCTCGAGGAGGTGCGCTCGTTCTTCCGCACCTACTACTCGCCCAACAACGCGGTGCTCACGCTGGCGGGTGACTTCGAGCCCGACGAGGCGTTGCTCGAGATCGAGCGCTTCTTCGGTCCGATCCCCCGGGGCCCGGAGCCGCCGCCGGTCGAGGCGCCACTGGGCGAGCTCGGGGGCGAGGTCCGGCAGCGGGTGGCGGACGACGTGCAGCTGCCCCGGGTCTACCTGGCGACGCGGGCACCGGCCTACGGCGAGCGCCCCTGGTATGCGGCAGACCTGCTGTCGACGGCCCTCGCCGACGGCAAGTCGAGCCTGCTCTACGAAGACCTGGTCTATCACCGCCAGCTGGCTCAGGACGTCAGCGCCTATGTGCTGCCGACGGAGATCGCGTCGAATTTCTATCTGGTCGCCACCTGCAAGCCGGGGGTCGACGTCGAGGTTCTCGAGGACGCGCTGGCGGAGCACCTCGACCGGCTCGCCACCTCGCCGCTGTCGGCAGAGGACCTCGAGCGGTGTCGCAACCACGTGCTGGTGACTCATTATCGGAGCCTGCAGCACCTCGACAACCGAGCCGACCGCCTCTCCGAGCTGACCACGTACTTCGACGCCCCCGAGCGGCTTCGCGACGAGACCGAGCACTACCTCGACCTTTCCGCGACGGACCTCCAGGACTACGCCCAACGCTTCCTGAGACCGGAGCAACGGGTGGTCCTGAGCTACGTGCCGAGCGCCCAGGCATGAGCCCGCCGGCCCCGTCGAGCGCCCATCTCGACCGCTCGAAGCCACCGCAGGCGGAGCCGGTCCACCCCTTCTCCTTCCCGCCGTTCCATCGCTACCGGCTGGCCAATGGCATGGTGGTCGTAGCAGCCCGCCTGCCACGCGTGCCGCTGGTTTCGCTCGAGCTCTTCACCCCGGCGAGCGCCCAGCACGACCCGCCCGACGGCGCCGGTCTGGCCACCTTCACGGCGGCCCTCCTCGACGAAGGCACCGCCCGACGGAGCGCCACCGAGATTGCCGCCCTGGTCGAACGCCTCGGCGGCCGGTTGAGCACCGGCGCCGGTTGGAACGCCAGCTATGTCGACGTCTCGGTGCTGGCCAAGGACCTCGAGGTGGGGCTCGGGCTGCTGACGGAGATCGTCCTCGAGCCGTCCTTTCCGGAAGAGGAGATCGAGCGTCTCCGGCAGCGGCGTCTCGGGGAGCTGCTCCAGGGCAAGAACGACGCCCAGGTGCTCGCCACCGACGCCTTCAACCGTGCCGTCTACGGCGACGGGATCTATGGTCGCCGGATCGTCGGCGACGAGACGTCCGTCGCAAGCTTCGACCGGTCCCGGGTGTCAGCCTTCCATCGGCTGCACAACACCGCCGCCGGCAGCTGCTTCACGGCCATCGGCGACCTCGATCCGGAGGAGCTCTTCGGCCGGCTCCAGAAAGCCTTCGCCAACGCTCCTACCCATCCCCCGACGCCGCAGCCGGCGGTCCAGCCCCGCGAGCGCGACGGCGTCGAGGTCCATCTGGTGCATCGGCCACG
>JAGQSE010000178.1:5525-23068 GCA_020439725.1 Acidobacteriota bacterium | reverse complement strand
CGGTGGTTCCTGGGCGTCGGCGGTCAGGCGCAGGAGCGCGAAGAGGAGAGCGGCGGTGGGCAGGAGGATCCAGGCCAGCGGCCAGCGGCGGTGCTTGGGGCGAGTGCGAAGAGTGTCCATGGGCAGGCTCCGGGCGAGGTGGGGGCGTCGAGGGCTCTCGGGGTTACAACACGGAGCTCGCCGCCGGTCTTCCCGTAGCGAGACGTGCGCCCCGGCCCTGGCGATATGATCCTGCCATGAGCCAAGCGACGACCATCTTCGACAAGATCCTCTCCGGCGAGATCCCGTGCCACCAGGTATACGAGGACGATCACGTCTTCGCCTTCCTCGACATCGGCCCCCTGAGCACCGGTCACACGCTGGTCATCCCCAAGGAGCGCAAGGCGCATCTGCACGAGCTGAGTGAAGACTCCGCGGCGGCGCTGGGCCGCGTCCTGCCGCGGCTCTGCCGCGCGGTGCTCGAGGTGACCGGCGCCAGCGACTACAACGTGCTCCAGAACAACGGCGCCGCCGCTCATCAGGCGGTGATGCACGTGCACTTCCACATCATCCCCAAGATCCACGGTGCGGGCCTCGGGATCTCCTGGCCCGCCGGCAACCTCGACGCCGCCGAGGGCCGCGACCTGGCGCGTCGCCTGACGGCTGCGCTCGAGAAGAGCTGAACCATGGCCGACTCGATCCTCGAAGACCCCATCCCGGCGGACGAATACGCCGCCATCGAGCGCGAGATCGCCAGCGCCGATTCCCCGGTCGGCATCGACGCCAAGAAGACCCACGTCCTCATCCTCCACAAGCTCGCCGCCATCGAGCGCCGCCTCGCCCGACTCGAGGAGCTCTCCCGGGGCTCCGGAGACGCTTGACGCACCGCCCACGGGCTCGACGACGACCCGGACTCCAGCGAACTTCCCCCAGTCCATGCGCCGCCTTTTCCCTGACACCCCTCCCGAGATCGAGGAGCGGCTCATCGCGGGCTACCGGCGCATGTCACCACGCGAGAAGCTCAAGCGCGTGGTCGAGCTCAATCGTGCCGTCGAAACGATGGCGGCGGCGCGGATCCGAGCACAGTACGGTCCCGACCTCAGCGAGCGAGAGCTCCGCCTACGCCTCGCCGCGCTCCGCCTCGACCGCCAGACGATGATCGACGTCTTCGACTGGGATCCGGAAGAGAAGGGCTACTGAGGTGCCCTTGCCGGAAGCCTTCGAGGTAGGTCTCAGAGTCGCTCGCGTCCTTGACGCTCTCGGCGTCGACTATTTTGTCGTAGGTTCCCTCGCCAGCTCGTTTCACGGCACTCCGCGCTCGACCCACGACATCGACCTCGTCGCCGACCTGAGACCGGCACATGGTCCGCTATTGGTCGCCGAGTTGGAAGAGGACTTCTACATCGATCTCGACTCCGTGCGGCGGGCGATCCGGGATCGAAGCTCCTTCAACCTGCTTCACTTGGCCACCATGTTCAAGGTGGACATGTTCGTCCTAAAGACGGGCGCTCACGCCCGGGAAGAGATGCGAAGGCGTCGACGTGTCGAGATCGGCGAGGACATTCGGTCCGCCATCGACATCGCGACCGCTGAAGACACGGTGCTGCAGAAGCTGGTCTGGTACCGCCTGGGAGGCGAGGTCTCGGACCGGCAGTGGAACGACCTGGTGAGCGTTCTCAGAGTTCAGGGAGATTCTCTCGATCGCGTCTACCTGAAGCGCTGGGCCGCAGAGCTTGGGCTCTCGGAGCTCCTTGTGCGGGCGTTCGCAGAGTAGCTCCCGATTCGATGAGGCCTACGGCGTTGCTTTACTCGGTAGGGGAGCGCTGGGTCGGGGTGGACAGTGTCTTGGCTCACGTCACCTGGCACCGGTCCGGCGCGGCGTGAGAAGATCTGCCTCGACGTTCGTCGGACCATGAGGTGAGCGGCTGGGTCGCTGGGGCTTTTCGAGCCCATCGTGGCCATCGGCTCGTCTCGTGCCCCGGTTCTTTCGATCAGCCTTTCGATCACTTCCGGCCCGCCGGGCCCCCAGGAGAGCCGCCATGAAGTTCCACGTTCGCGTTCCTCACACCCTGGTCCTGCTCTTCACTCTGGTGGTCGCGGCCTGGGTCCTGACCCAGGTGCTGCCGCGCGGGACCTTCGAGCGGGTGGTCAACGAGCACGGGCGCGAACAGGTGGTGCCGGGGAGCTTCGAGCGGATCGAAGGCGGCCAGCGGCTGCCGGTGCAGGAAATCTTTCTCGCCATCCCCGAGGGCTTCGAGGCCGCCGGCGAGATCATCTTCTTCGTCTTCATCATCGGTGGCGCCTTCGGCATCTTTCGCGCCAGCGGTGCCGCCGACGCGGCCATCGGCAAGCTCCTCGACCTGTTCGGCGAGCGCCCCGGGTGGCTGATCACCGGTGGCATCGTGCTCTTCGCGGTGGGCTCGAGCACCATCGGCATGGCGGAGGAGTACCTGCCGTTCGTGCCGATGCTGGTGGCGCTGGCGGTGGCGCTGCGCATGGACGCGGTGGTCGGCGTCGGCGTCATGTGCGTCGGCTATGGCGTCGGCTATGGCACGGCGCTGATCAATCCCTTCACCGTCTTCATCGCGCAGGAGGTCGCTGACGTCCCCAAGGGTTCGGGACTTCTCTACCGGCTGATCCTGCTGGGCGTCTTCCTGGTCCTCGGCGTCTGGCACGTGTGGCGCTACGCGCGCAAGGTGCAGGCGGACCCGAGCCGTAGCCTGGTCGCCGACGTCGACATCGAGCCGGCGCTTCTCGAGGGCGACTACCCGAGGATGACCCGCCGCCACGGCCTGATCCTGGTGGCCATCGCCCTCACCGTCGCCTGGCTGATCTGGGGGCTCAAGAGTTTCCACTGGGGGCTGGTCGAGATGGGGGCGCTGTTCGCCGGTCTGGCCATCGTGCTCGCGATCCTCGCCCGATCGAGTGCCGACGATGCCGCCGCGGACTTCTGCGAGGGTGCCGCCGAGCTCACCACCACGGCGCTCCTCATCGGTGTCGCCCGCGCCATCCAGGTGGTCCTCGACCGCGGCCAGGTGGTCGACACCATCATCCAGGGAGTCGCCACGCCGCTGCAGCACCTGGCACCGTCGTTGGCGGCGGCGGGCATGTTCCTGGTCCAGAGCCTGTGCAACTTCTTCATTCCCTCGGGGAGCGGTCAGGCCTACGTCACGATGCCGGTGATGGCGCCCCTCGCCGACCTGGTCGGGGTCCACCGCCAGATCGCCGTCCTCGCCTACCAGTTCGGTGACGGCTTCACCAACATCCTGGTGCCCACCAACGCAGTGCTGGTCGGGATTCTCGCCATCGCCCGCGTCCCCTACGATCGCTGGCTGCGGTTCATCGTGCCCTTCATGCTCCAGGTCTGGATCGTCGGGTCCACCGCCCTGGCGGTGGCGGTCTGGTTCGGCTACCACTGAGCCCGGCGTCCGGCGCGCCGCTTCCGGCGGCGAAGACGCTGGACTATCATCCCCCCTTTCGCCAAGGGGAGGCCTCATGGCAGCAACGGACGAAGTACGGCGTGTGGTGGTGGCCCTCGGCGGCAACGCGATCACCACGCCCGGTGGCAGCGGCAGCGTCGAGGAGGACTACCGAAACCTCGGCATCAGCCTCGAGGGCATCGTCACCCTCGTCGAGCGTGGGTATCGCATCACCCTGACCCATGGCAACGGCCCCCAGGTGGGCAACCAGATGATTCGCGTCGAGCGCTCGCTGGCGGAGGCACCGGATCTGCCGCTGTCGGTGATGGTCGCCGACGTCCAGGGCGGCCTCGGCTACATGATGGAGCAGACGCTGCGCAACAAGTTCGCGCGCCGTGGCATCGCCCGCGACGTCTGCTGTCTGGTGACCTTGGTCGAGGTGGGGCGCGACGACCCGGCCATGTCCGACCCGACCAAGTTCGTCGGCCCGATGATGACCGAGGAGCAGGCCCTCGAGCGCCGCGACAGCGAGGGCTGGGACGTCAAGCCCGACCGTGGCCGCGGTTGGCGTCGGGTGGTGCCGTCGCCAGAGCCCATCTCGATCGTCGAGCGCGACCTCATCGAGATCCTGGTGCGGAGCGGCGCCGTGGTCATCGCTGCCGGTGGTGGTGGCGTGCCGGTGGTGCGGGAGGCCGACGGCGAGCTCTCCGCGGTGGGAGGCGTGGTCGACAAGGACCTGGCGTCGATGGTCCTCGCCCTCGAGATCGGCGCCACCGAGCTCTACATCCTGACCGGTGTCGAGAAGGTGGCGATCCACTACGGCGAGCCCGGTGAGCGCTTCCTCGACCAGGTCCCGGTCTCCGAAGCACGCCGCTACCTCGCCGAGGGCCATTTCCCCGCGGGCTCCATGGGCCCGAAGATCGAGGCCGCCTGCCGTTTCGTCGAGGCCGGTGGCTTCCGCTCATTGATCACCGACATCCACACCCTGGTCGACGCCGTCGACGGCAAGACCGGCACCTGGATCGTCCCCGGCTGAGCCGGGCTTAGGCGAGGCTCAGAACAGGTCGAGCTGGCGGTCGTCGCCGATGACCTTGGCGAAGTCGAGACCGAGCAGGTGGAGCACGGGCTCGGCGACGGGACGGATCTGCTTGTCGACGTAGTGCTCGTAGTCGAGGGGTGCGTGGCGGCGGTCGGCGGGTTCGGGGCCGTGCCCGGTGACGACGTAGTGGATCAGGTCGCCGCGGCGGGCGCGGAGCTTCCTGGCGGCGACGACGTGGGGCGGTGAGCTCGAGGTGTAGGCCCCCAGGTCCTTGCGCAGCGCCTTTTTGTAGACCAGGAGGTCGTCGATCTCGCCGGCGCGGAGCTCGCGGACGCTGTGGCGCAGGTACTCGTCCACCGGGCGGTCGTGGAACAGCCGCTCGTAGAGATCGCGCTGTAGCCGGCGGGCGAGCTCGGTCCAGTCGCGACGCACCACCTCCATCCCCGTGAACTCGACCTTGCGCTCGCCGGAGGCGGTTTCGACCAGCCCGGCGTAGCGCTTCCGGGCGCCGAGGGTCGAGTGGCGCATGGCGGGAAGCATCAGCCGCAGGAAGTGCTTGTCGAGCTCGAGCTCGAGACGGCTCTCGACCCCCCAGGTGTCGCGCACGTGCTCGGCCAGCGCCGCGTTGAGCCGTTCGGTGAGCTCGCGGCCCTGCTCCCGGGCGTCTTCGTCGCTCTTGGCGCCGACCTGGACGAAGAGGCTGTCGGTGTCGCCGTAGAGGACGCGGTGCCCCCAATGCTCGATGCGAGCCTTGGTCCACAGCAGCAGCTCGCGGCCGAAGGAGGTGATGGCATTGGCCAGCGCCGGGTCGTAGAAGCGGCACGAAGGGGTGCCGAGGACGCCATAGAACGAGTTCATCAAGATCTTGATGGCCTGGCTGGCGATGGCGTTGCCCTCGGCGCGGGCGGCCTCGCGGCGCGGTGCCAGCTCGTCGAGGAGGCTCGGCAAGACCCCCGGCTGGCGCGCGAAGGCGGCGCCGTTGGGGGCGACGATGACGTCGTCGCCGGGTTTGGCGTCGGGGCGATAGCCCAGCGGGTCGATCTGGAAGGTGCGGATCAGGCTCGGGTACAGGCTCTTGAAGTCGAAGACCAGGACGTGCTCGTAGAGCCCCGGGGTGGGCTCGAGGACGTGGCCGCCGGCGGCGGCACTCTCGACCGGCGAGCCCGGGGCGCTCACCGAGGGGGCGACGATGCCGCGGCGGCCCAGCTCGCTCAGATAGAGGAAGTCGAAGGCGGCCACCGAGGCGGAGACCCGGTCGAGGGGCAGCCCGGTCAGGAGGCTCCGCTCGACGGTGAGCTCGATGAGCCGGAGCTTCGCCAGGATGTCGAGCACCAGCTTGGCGTCGAGGAGGTTGTAGTCGACAAAGCGTCGCCGGTCGTGGCGAAAGGCGTGGAGGATGTCCGCGCCGCGGTCGCCGCCGCTGATCAGCTTGCCCTCGCCCACCACCTGGCGGGCGACGAAATCGAGGGAATGCTCTTCCATCCGCACGAACGAGGTCCGCACCAGCTGGATGCCGTCGAGCACCACCCGCCCCATGACGATGGCCTGGAGACCCGGTCGCGCTCCCTGGGTCGGTCGCAGCCGAAGCGCCTCGCCACCTCGCCCGAGGGCCATGGTCACGCGGCAGCGCTCGGCGGCCTCGGCGAGGACCCGGAGATCGAAGTCGACGACGTTCCAGCCGGTCAGGACGTCGGGGTCGATCTCGAGGATGCGTCGCGAAATGCCCTCGAGGAGGGCGCCTTCGGTGGCGAAGGGGATGGCGCCGGCGGGGGTTTCGAGACCGCGCGGTGCGAGCAGCAGCACCTCCTCGACACCGCAGCCATAGAGCGCTGCCGACAGTACCTGGCGGCCCTGGAGATCGGTCTCGAGATCGAGGGACAAGACCCGGGGCTCGAAGCCGAGCCGTACCGGTTCGAGGCGGGGGTTCTCGAACAGCAGCTCGGGTCCCGGGTGGTTCGAGGTCTTGCGCCGGGGAGAACCCTCGATGGCGACCGCGCTACGGATGCCGTGGTCGATGAGATGGCGCATGGCGAAGCGCACGTCGGCCTCGTAGGTGACGACGCCGGCTCGGTGCAGGCGGTCGCGGAGCGCCGGTGTGTCCCCGGGGATCGCGACCTCGACGCGGAGCACCGGCTCGGCGCCGCGCAAGGTGACGAGCCCGGTATCCGCCAGCGGCGCCGCCCCGAGGTCGTTGGCGAGCTCGCGATCCCGCTGGCGGACATAGAAATGGGGTCGCGACCGGTCGTCCCGGATCAGGAAGGTCTCGCCGCTCTCGAGACGTCCGTAGAGATGGACCACGGGTCTCCCCGCCTCGACGCGGTACGTGGGGTGGAGGATGAAGCCGCGCGTCTTCACCGCGGCCCTCGAGCGAGGCGAGCGGGCGATTTGACCACCGAGCAATGTTTCAATAGCATAACGTCTCTTGATCGACCGCAGGTCACCATGAAGCGCTTATCGTACGTCGCACGACCTCCAGCCACCACCGCCCTTGCCGTGGCCTGGTTGCTGGCTGCCGGCCTCTTCGCCGGAGCCGGGGTCGTCCTGGCCCAACCGCCGACCGTCCCGTCGACTCTCGGTGGGCACCTGCTGCGCCTGGTCGAGATGAGCGAGGTCGGAGACACCCTGGCCATCGACGAGGTGACCGTGTTCCGCGACGGTCTGACCGTCGCCACCCGCACCGCTCCGGACGGTGCCCGCGAGGTCCTTCGCGCCTGGGCGGATCCGGCGACGCTGGCCGACCTCGGTCGCGCGCTGTCGGCCAACCGGGTTGGCCAGCAGATCTCCGGCTGCCAGGTGACGGATCTGGCGCCGGCGGTTCCCGGCGAAGCCGCCGGGGTCGCCACCTACACCCTGATCAGCTGGTTTGGCCGTGGGCAGGACGGCAGGGCTCGCCACCTGGAAGTCTCCCCGCGCGCGGACGTGTTCGCCGAAGAATGCCAGCCGGCGATGGCGCGGCTGGCGCGTTCGGCGGTGGCCTTCTGCTGGCAGGTCCTCTCCGCCGGCGCAGCGTCCCAGCTCGCCATCGCCGACGGCTTGTTGCTCGATCTTGGCAGCCGGATGCAAACCGGTAGCGGCTGCAACTCCTTTGGCTTTCGCGAGCGGGTGCTGGTGTTTCGCGATGGCCTCGTGATCCGCGAGGTCGAGGACAACCAGAGCGGCTATGTCTACTCCCGAGCCCACCTGTCCAGCTGGCAGATGCGGGAGCTTTCACGCTCGCTGTCCGCCGACCAGATCGGTCTCCAAGGGGGGAGCTGCCGCTTGTGGTTCTTCCTGCCCTTCCTGGTCGAAGAGGAATGTGCCGAGTTCGACTGGTGGTCGTCGGCGACCTGGTTTGGCCGCGGTGGACGCACCAGCACCTTGAGCGGGAATCACGCGGAGAGCGCGGACTGTTCCCCCGCGCGCTCGCGGCTCCGTCGCGCGATCCTCGGCGCCGTCCTCGACGCCCTGGCCGAGCCCGAGGCCACCTCGGTCGCCGGCAGCCTCGTCCTGCACTGAGCTTTTCCGGACCGAAGGGACTCTTCCGGACCGTAGGGGTCTTACGGGAGGAAGGGACCGCGTCGGGTGCTCAGCACCCGCAGAAGGCGCAAGAGCTCGGGCAGAGCCACCTCGAGCAGCATCCACTCCTCCGCACTGACGTCGGCGAATTCGTGCTCGCGACCTCGTTTCGGCGCCGGGCCGTCCCCGAGCCGCAGGGCATGTGCAGCGGGCGCGGTACGAGGAAGGACGAGCTCGCGGTCATCCTGGAGCGCCACCGCGAGATCCGCTGCGCTGCAGCCGAGGGCGACGAGAAGCTTGTCGATGGTGGCGAAGCTCGGGCGCTGCTTTCCCGTCTCGTAGGCGCTGAGCATCGGTGCGGTCACCCCCGCAGCGAAGGCGAGCTCCGATTGCAGCATGTTGCGGTGGCGGCGCAAGCGTCGGAGGGCTCTGCCGATGTTTTTGAAGTCGACCACGCTCTCAAGTGTACGCGAGAGTGCTTCGGTCGACAAGTTAATGTTCTAGGTCGGCAAAATATATATATTCTCTACAAGATATTTTCGCTTCGACAGATCTCACTTGTCGCTATTTTCTGACGTGCAGCATCCGTCAGCCCGAGGTCTCGACCCGCAGCGCCCGTTGTTTGCCCCGCGGCCGGCTCGACAGGACCGAGAGCAAGAAGACATAGGCGTAGCCATGGAAGAAGAGATAAACGAAGGGCAGCGACAACCACATCCGTTGTTGCCAGGCGACGACCAGGCAGACACCCAGATAGAGCGCCAGGAAGCCCTCGAGCAGCATCGACGGGCTGCGCCCGGCGCGGTAGCGCTTGAAGCGCCAGCCTTCGCCGGGGCGAATCACGCTGTACTTGGGGGTGCGGTGAAAGACCCCGCCGCGCCGTAGGAGCCCGCCCAGGACGGCGCGGGTGTTGTTGACCGACAGCCCGATACCGAGCCCCATGAGCGCCGGCAGAAAGAGCAACCGGCTGGCCCAGCCCTCGCCCCGCGCGATCTGGCTCGCGATGTAGAACAGCAGCACCGAGCCGGTGGCGGCGACGAACATCGGCAGGTCTAGCCACAGGAGCGTGCTCGACAAGTGCTCGCGCCGCGCCAGCATGGCGGGAAAGACGAGAAGCGAGAGCAGGAGCATTAGCAGATAGGAGCCGTTGTTCGTCAGATGGACGAAGGCCTCGAGCTTGACCCGCCATGGCAGGCGTGCTCGAAGCAGGCGCCCCAGCAGTTTGCGGCCGGTCTGGACCGAGCCCATGGCCCAGCGGTGTTGCTGGTTCTTGAATCCGTGGATGTCGACGGGTAGCTCGGACGGCGTCTCGAGATCCGGCAGGTAGATGAAACGCCAGCCGGCCAGCTGGGCACGGTAGGACAGGTCCAGGTCCTCGGTCAGCGTGTCGTGCTGCCAGCCGCCGGCCTGGGTGATGGCATCGCGCCGCCACAGGCCGGCGGTGCCGTTGAAGTTGAAGAAGCAGCCGCTCCGGTGGCGGGCGGTGTGCTCGATAAGGAAATGGCCGTCGAGCAGGATCGCCTCGACCCGCGTCAGGAGCGAGAAGTCCCGGTTCAGGTGCTCCCACCGTGCTTGCACCATGCCCACCGCCGGATCGGCGAAGTAGGGAACCGCCCGCTTGAGGAAGTCCGGTGGCGGAATGAAGTCGGCGTCGAAGACCGCCAGGAGGTCGCTGCCGGCGCGCTCGAGCCCGGCGGCGAGGGCGCCGGCCTTGTATCCGGTGCGGTCGGTGCGGTGGAGGTGCTCGATGGAAATCCCGGCGCGGCGGTGCCGTTCGACCACTTCGGCCACCAGCGTGCGGGTCTCGTCGGTGGAGTCGTCGAGCACCTGGACGTGGAGCCGATCGCGCGGGTAGTCGAGGGCGCAGACGGCGTCGATGAGCCGCTCGGCGACGTAATACTCGTTGTACAGTGGCAGCTGGACCGTGACGTCGGGCCACGGCTCCGGGTCCTCGGGCCTGGGGGGCGCTCGCCGCAGAGTCCGGCAATACACCGACACCAGGTAGGAGCGGTGGAGCCCGTAGAGGGCGAGCACCGCCAGCACCGAGTAATAGAGTGCCAGCACCACGAGGTCCAGGGGAAGAGCGCTCAGCTCCACGGTTGCCTCCGGGGTCCTTGGGTGCGTGGTGGCTCCCGGTGGTGTTGCTGGTGGCGGCTCATGTCTCGCTCCTGCTGCTCTTCGACCTGGGCGGCCATCGCTGGGCCGCCCTCTCGATCCTCACCGGCGCCTTTGCGGCGTTGTGGTGGGCGGTCCGCCGGCTGCCGCCGGAAACTCCGGCGGGACTCCTGCTGGCGGTCGCCGCGATCCTTCGTGTGCTGCTCTTGCCTCTACCGCCGACGCTGTCCAACGACGCCCTCCGCTATCTCTGGGATGGTCGCGTCGCCGCCGCCGGCTACGACCCCTACGCCTTGCCCCCGGACGCCGCCGAGCTGGCGTTTCTCCGCGACGGGTTGTGGCAGGAGCTCCACCACCGCGATGTCTCCACCGTCTACCCGCCGTTGGCCCTGGGTGTCTTCACCCTGGCCTCGGTGGTGCCGGTGGAACCGGCCCTCCAGCTCGTCTTCCTCAAGACCCTCTTCGCCATGGCGGACCTGGCGGCGTGTGGCGGCCTAGTCTACCTCGCCCGGCGGCGGGGCCTTCCCGTAACCCGCGTCGCCTGGTACGCCTGGAACCCCCTCGTGGTGCTCGAGGTCGCGGGTATGGGTCATGTCGACGCCTTGGGTAGCGCCCTGGCGGTGGCCGCCGTCTGTACCTTGCTCAGCCGACCCGCGGTTTCGGGTCTCGCGGCCGCCGGTGGTGTCCTCGCCAAGCTCGTCCCCCTTCTGGCCTTGCCGCTCTGGGTCCGTGCCGCGTCCCGACCTCGTCGCTTCGCAGCGGTCGCCTTGGCCGTGATCGGGCTGACCTTGGTACTGCCCGTCGCGGTTCGTGGAGTTCCCCCCGGACTGGTCCGCTATGGGGTGTCGTGGGAGTTCAACGGTCCGCTTTACGAGCCCCTGTGGCGCGTCTTTTCGGCGGTCGGAACGCCCGACGTCGTGAGCTCGGTGCTCGATCGGGTCAAGGACTGGACCGAGCTCTACGAGCCGGTCAACCGGCTCTATCCGCTCAACTACCCGCAGCTCCACGCGAAGCTCCTCTTGGCCATGGGACTCGGGGTGTTGTGGCTCGTTTCGTGGCGTTGGCGTGACCCCGTGGCCGGCAGCGGTCGTCTGTTTGGCGGCATGCTCCTGCTCTCGGCCACGGTCTATCCCTGGTATCTCCTCTGGGCTCTGCCGTGGGCCGCGCTGTGCCGGCAACCGGCGTGGCTGCTGCTGTCGGCGCTCCTGCCCTGGACCTATCTCGCCCAGGGCACCGGCCTGGCCTTGTGGCCGTGGCTCTTCGCCGGGATCTGGATCCCTTTCTCCTTCGTTCTCGTCTCCTTCCCCAGATGGTCTTCCACCTGATCCTGTCCTACCGGGGTGGCGGCTATGCCGGCTGGCAGCGGCAGGACAACGCCGTCGCCGTCCAGCAGGTCGTGGAGGAAGCCCTCGAGGACCTCTTCGGCCGCCTCATCCGGGTCATCGCCGCCAGCCGTACCGACGCCGGGGTCCATGCCCGGGGCCAGTCCGCCCACGTCGTCCTGCCACGACCCTTTCCGGCCCGCGGTCTGGTCCACGCTCTCAACCACCGGCTGCCCGAGGACATACGCGTGCTGCGCGCGCGGCGGATGCCTGTGGGCTTCCATGCCCTGGCCTGTGCCGAGGGCAAGGAGTACCGGTATCGCCTCAGCCGGGCGCCGGTCCTCTCGCCGCTGGACAACCTCTTCGTCGCGCCGCTCCGGCGGGAGGTGGATCTTCGGGTCCTCATCGCGGCGGCGGCGCTGCTACCGGGGCGCCACGACTTCAGCGCCTTCGCCATGCGTGGCGGCTCGCACACCCAGGCGTTTCGGCGTCTCCGCGAGGCGGCTTGGGAGGAGCACGGCGAGGAGCTCGTCCTACGCCTGGTGGGCGACGGATTTCTGCGCGGCATGGTCCGGGCCCTCGTCGGCACCCTCATCGAGGTCGGTGCCGGCCGTCGCAGCCTCGAAGACTTCGCAACCCTCCTCGGCGGCGGCGAGCGTGACGACGCGGGGCCCAACGCACCCGCCTGCGGGCTCGTGCTCGAGCGTGTCTTCTACCCGCCCCGGTGGCGCGACGACGCCCCGGGAGCGGGCCCTTGGATGTGGTAACTTCCCGGCTCAGACCATGGTAGATCTCTCGAAGCTCGCGCAGCCCGGGTCGCCGGAAGAACTGGTCGCCCGGAGGCTGGACCTGGAGCGCCTGCCGCGCCACGTCGCGGTGATCATGGACGGCAATGGTCGCTGGGCGCAGCGCCGTGGCATGCCCCGAGTGGAGGGGCATCGCGCCGGAGTCCAGGCGGTGCGCGAGACCATCGAGGCGGCGGTGCGGCTCGAGCTCGACGTCCTCACCCTCTACGCCTTCTCGGTCGAGAACCGGAAGCGTCCCCGCTCCGAGGTGTGGACGCTGATGAACCTGCTCAAGGAATACGTCGCGCGGGAGCTCGACCGGCTGGTCGAAGCACGGGTGAGACTGCGCTTCATCGGCCGCTGGCGAGAGCTCGATCCCACGGTGGTACGCGCCCTGGAGCATGCCCTCGAAGCCACCGCCGAGTGCGACGGCATGACCCTAGACGTGGCCCTCAACTACTCGGGGCGCTGCGAGATCGTCGACGCCTGCCGCCGCATCGTCAGCGACTGGGCCGCCGGCAAGGGCGCGGACATCGACGAGGAGACCATCGGTCGCTACCTCTACACGTCGGGTCAGCCGGACCCGGATCTGGTCATCCGCACCTCCGGTGAGCTCCGGCTGAGCAACTTCTTGCTCTGGCAGGTGGCCTACTCGGAGTTGTGGATGACCGACAAGCTGTGGCCGGACTTCACCCGGCTCGACTTCTTCGAGGCGGTGCTCGGCTTCCAGCAGCGCGAGCGCCGCTTCGGCGAGGTCGAGGGACGCCGCGGCGCGGACCCCGGGCGGAGGCACTCTTCTTGAGCCGCATCCTCACGGGCATCGTCGGTGTCAGCCTCGGTCTCGCGGCGGTGCTGTTGGTCGAAGGCGTCTGGTTCTTCGTCTTGTGCGCATTGGTCATCGTGATGGCCACCTGGGAGTTCCGGCGCATCGCGCGGTTCTGGGCGCCACGGGCGCCGTTGGCGATGCTGCTCGTCACGGTGCCAGCCCTCGGGTACGGGCTGGCGTTCTTGCCGAGCTTCGCCGAAGACCGGCTGGCCACCGGGGTGCTGTTCGCGGCCGTGGTGTTGTCGGTGGGCCTGGCCACCGTGGTCCTCCTCGCCCGGACGCCGGTGCGCGATTCGCTGCCGGCGGTGGGCGCCCTGGCTTTCGGCACCCTCTACTTCGGCGTGCCCCTGGCCAGCCTGGTTCGTCTCCAGCACATCGACCCCTGGCTCCTGGTCCTGGCCCTGGCCATCGTCTGGGCCGGGGACGTGGCGGCGCTCTACGCCGGCCGGGCCTTCGGCCGCCGTCGCCTGGCACCGGTGGTCAGCCCCAACAAGACCTGGGCGGGCGCGGTGGCGGGCTTCATCGCCGGTCTGGCGGTGGTCGCCGCCTGGAGCGCCTGGCACCTCGGTGCCGTCTCCTGGCCGCTGATGGCGGTGGGAGCTGCCACCGCCTGCGCCGCGCAGCTCGGCGACCTGGTCGAGTCGATGTTCAAGCGTGGCGCCGGGGTCAAGGACTCGGGACAGATCCTTCCCGGTCACGGTGGAATGTTCGACCGCCTCGACGCGTTGCTCTTCGGTGCGCCGGTGATGCTGCTGGGAGTGCTGCTCATCGGTTTGCCGGCGCTGTCCTGACCCGGTCCCTCCGCGGGCCGGCGTCGTGGCGCCGTTTTCTTCGATCCGCTATGCTTGGCGCCCTCCGCCCGAGGGGCCAGCTTCTTCCGAGCTTGCAGGTCCGCCGAATTTCTCCGAGGTCACACGCATGGAGCTGATCAGCCAGGTCACCAACTGGACTTCCTCGGTCGTCACCAACGTCCTGTCGTTGGTGGTGGTGCTGGGGGTCGTCATCTTCGTCCACGAAGCCGGTCACCTGCTGGTGGCCAAGCTCTTCGGTGTGCGCGTCGAGACGTTTTCACTCGGGTTCGGCAGGCGGCTTTGGGGCTTCAAGCGTGGTGGCACCGACTACCGGGTGTCGCTGATCCCGCTGGGCGGCTACGTCAAGATGAGCGGGGAGCTTCCCGGCGAGGGCAGCTCGGACCCGGCGGATTTCACCAACAAGCCACGCTGGCAGCGGTTCCTCGTCTACCTGGCAGGGCCGGCCATGAACGCGGTGCTGTCGGTGACCCTCATCGCCCTGGTCTTCATGTGGGGCATCTCGGTGCCGGCGACCCAGGCGCTGCCGGCTCGCGTCGGCCTGGTCCAGGAGGGCTCGTCCGCCGCTGCCGCGGGCATCGTCCCGGGAGATCGCATCGTCGAGGTGGACGGCGATCCCATGGCGCAGTGGGACGACGTCCAGGTGCTCCTGATGACCGCCGCCCGGGACCGGGTGAAGCTCCTCATCGAGCGCGGTGAGCAGCAGTTCACCGCCACGGTCACCCCCCAGCCGATCCCCGAGACCAGTCTTCGGGACACCGCAGGGATCTTCCCGGAGCAGCGTCTCAACGTCACCTTCGTCGAGTCCGGAAGCCCCGCTGCCGCCGCCGGATTCAAGAGCGGTGACCGTCTCGAGGCGACCGACGGGATTCCGGTGACCTCGCCGCAGAAGTTCATCGAGTACGTTTCACAGCACCCGGGCCAGCCGATCAAGGTCTCGGTCCTGCGCGACGGCCAGGAGCTGGTGCTGCCGGTGACGCCGCGCGACGAGGGCGGCTCGGGCAAGATCGGTGTCGGCATCGGCGCCTATCAGAAGTACAGCCCGGGACGGGCCTTCGTCGAGAGCGTGCGTTTCAACCTGGGTATCGTCAAGCAGACGGTGCTGGTGGTGCAGAAGATCTTCACCCGCCGGGTGTCCGCCGAGAGCGCTCTCTCGGGACCCATCGAGATCGCACGGATCTCGGGCAGCGCGGCGCGCGTCGGCCTGCCCGACCTGATCTACCTCATGGGGTTCATCAGCATCAGCATCGGCTTCCTCAACCTGCTGCCGATCCCGGTGCTCGACGGCGGACAGATGATGCTCCTGACCATCGAAGGCGTGATCCGCCGCGACCTGCCGATGCGTGCCAAGGACCTCATCAACCAGGTGGGCTTCGTGCTCGTCATGCTGCTCATGGTGATGGTGCTCTTCTTCGACCTCAAGAAGAACATCCCTTCGGGTCTGCTGCCGGGACCGTGACCTCGCCCCGCCGTCAAGGCCGCGCGAGGGACTCGAGAAGGCGATAGAATCGGCCTTCCGGAGGAGCTTCGTTTGCGCCTGAGGTTCGACACCCCCCCGACATCGAAAGAAGGCCCCGACCGTTGGCCCCCGTGGCTGCGATTCCTGGTCCGCTGGGCGTCGCGCTTCGCCTATCTCGGGCTGCTGCTCCTCCTCCTGGGCCTCACGGCCTATGTCTCCTTCAGCCTCTTCGTGCGCAGCGGCGTGACGCCGGTTCCCGACCTCTCGGGCATGACCCAGGACGAAGCCGCCGGCGCGCTCCAGGACAAGGGGCTCGAGCTGAGTCACGACCCACGGCAGGACGATTTCGACGCCAAGGTGCCAGCGGGCGAGGTGCTCCGTCAGCGCCCCGCGGCCCGGGCACTGGTCAAGCGTGGCAGCGGCATCGACGTCGCCTTTTCGCTCGGTCCGCAGGTCCTCGAGGTGCCGGATCTCGAGGGCAAGACAGCGCAGGCGGCACAGGTGGCCCTGGCCGCCGGCGGGCTCGGGACCGGCCGCAGCTTCGGGGTCTACAGCAGCGACGCCGAAGAGGGCACGGTGGTCGCCCAGCAGCCGCCGGCGGGTTCGAACGTGGCGCCGGGCACCACCCTCGACCTGTTGGTGAGCCGCGGCAACCGCGCTGCGGTGTACGTCATGCCGGACCTGGTCTACCGCCGGTATGACGACGTCCAGCGCTTCTTCACCCAGCGTGGCTTCCGCCTCGGCAGCGTCAAGTACGAGGTCTACGAGGGCATTCCGGAGGGTGTTATCCTGCGACAATTCCCGCTCGCCGGCCATCCCCTCGACCGCCGGGACACGGTGTCCCTGGTGGTGTCGCGGACGGCCGAGGCGCGACCTCTACCATGAAGCTCGCCCCCTCCATCCTCTCGGCGGACCTCGCGGATCTCGCCGGCGCCGTCGCGCTGTGCGAAGAGGGCGGGGCGGATCTGGTGCACTTCGACGTCATGGACGGACACTTCGTCCCCAACCTGACCTTTGGCATCCCGGTGCTCGCGGCGCTCCGCCGGCGCACCCGCATGCCCCTCGACGTGCACCTGATGGTCGAGGATCCCGACCGTCTTCTCGACGGCTATCTCGAGGCCGGAGCCGACCGCGTCGCAGTTCATTGGGAGGCCGCGGTACACCTCGACCGGACGCTGGCCCGTATCCGGCAAGCCGGCGCCGCCGCCGGTGTCGTGCTCAACCCGGCGACCCCGGTGGAGCTCTTGGATGGCATCCTCGAATGCCTCGACTTCGTGCTGCTGATGTCGGTCAATCCCGGCTTCAGCGGCCAGCCCTTCCTGCCGTACACGCTCGAGAAGGCGCGCTGGCTGCGCCGCCGCATCACCGAGCGCCGGTTGGCGGTGGAGATCGAAATGGACGGCGGCCTCGGCCCGGCGACCATCCGCCAGGCGGTAGCGGCCGGGGTCGACGTCTGCGTCGCCGGGTCGGCGGTCTTCGGCACACCCGATCCCGTCGCCGCCATGAACGAGTTGCGCCGTATCGCTCTGGGAGAGACCGTATGACCCGATGGCTCCGCGTACTCCCGCTCTTGCTGCTCCTGGCCGTGTCTTCGGCCTGCGGCAAGAAGCAGGATCCGATCCTCGCGTTGTCGGCGGAGGAGTCGCTGACCATGGGCAAGGACTGGCTGGCGAAGGAGAAGTACTACCGTGCACGCCAGCTGTTCAACCATGCCTTCGAGGTGGCGCCCAACACCGCCCTCGGGCGCGAGGCGTTGCTCTACGCCGCCGACACGTACTTCAAGCAGGGCGGCGAGGCGAACCTGATCCAGGCCGAGGCCAAGTACCGTGACTTCTTGAACCGGTTTCCCACCAGCGATCGTGCCGCCTACGTCCAGCTGCAGATCGCCAACGCGCTGGCCCAGCGGATCAAGAAGCCGGACCGCGACCAGAGCGCCGCCGAGCAGGCGCTGGTGGCCTATCAAGAGGTCTTGCGGCTGTACCCCACCAGCGACGCCGCCGCCGGAGCCCGCGACGAGGTGGCCAAGGTTCGCGACCAGCTGGCGGAGCACGAGTTCGGCATCGGACAGTTCTACTTCAAGTACGGCCTCTCCTTGTCGGCGGTGAACCGCTTCCTCGGTCTGCTCGAGGACTATCCCGACTACAGCCACAAGGACAAGGTCTACTACTTCCTCGGCCGTGCCTACTACGACGGCAAGGCTCTGGCCGAAGCGGACAAGTACTTCTCGCGGCTTCGGCAGGAGTTCCCGGACAGCGAGTACGTCAAGGACATCCCCAAGATCGACCCCGTCGCGCTGGC
>JAGQSE010000178.1:0-5408 GCA_020439725.1 Acidobacteriota bacterium | reverse complement strand
GAGGAGTCCCCATGATGCGATGGAGCTTGCCCCTGTCCCTGTTGCTGATCGTCGCTACCGGTTGTTCGGGCAACCTCGGCACGCGTCTGGGGGGCGGCCCGGACCCCGCGGCGGCTCAGGTGGAAGAGCTCAAGCGGCGCGTTCTCGAGCTACAGCGGCAGAGCGCCGTCCACGAGATCGAGATCGAGCGCCTGCGTCAGCGATTGGCCGCCATCGAGGGCGGTCCGGCCAAGGGCGCGCCTGCCCAGGCGGCACGGCCGGCCACGCCGCCGCCCCCGACACCGGAGCCGGTGGTGCGAACGCGACCGGTGCGTCCGGCGGCGCCTCCCGCCCAGCCCATCGAGGAGAGCGATCTCGACGTCCAGGCCTTCGGTCAGCCCGTGACCCCGCCCCTGGGAGACGACGGCCGCTTGCCCGCACCGACGGCGCCGTCCCAGCCGGCACCGTCCCAGCCGGCACCGTCCCAGGCCGCGCCGACGGCCGCCGCTCCCGGGCCCCAGGCTCCCGCTGCGCCGCCAGCGGCGGCCACCCAGCCCCTCACCGAGGCGGCCCAGAACCTCTACGACGAGGGGTACACGCTGTACCACGAGGAGCGCTTCCTCGACGCCGAGGCCACTTTCCGCCGCTTCCTTCAGGCCTACGCCGGTACCGATCTCGCCGACAATGCGCAGTACTGGATCGGCGAGAGCCGCTACGCGCGCAAGGACTACCAGGGCGCCCTGGCGGCCTTCAGCGAGACCGTGCAGCGCTTCCCCGATGGCAACAAGGTGCCCGACGCGATGATCAAGGCAGGGCAGTGCCTCGAGCTCCTCGGCGATCTGGACGCGGCCCGCGACACCTATGAGGAGGTCGAGCGGCGTTTCCCCAACTCGGCCGCGTCGGTCGCCGCTGGCGAGCACCTCAAGGCTATGCGCTGAGCCCCGGGTCGGGCCCTTGCGAGACCTCCCAGGGTCGTTTCCGGCCTCTTCGATGTCACTCCTCGACCCCCTTCTGGGCCCTCAGACCTCATGCGCCGCTTGAGGTGAAGCGGTCTAAACCTTGACAAACAAGGGCAAAATCGCTATCTTCTGCCATAGAAATCTCGCTATTCGCTAGAGTTCCGCGGTACTATGTCTCCTGATCTATGTTTCGAAGCGCGCGAATCCTCGTGGCGCAGCGAGACTCCCCGACCGGGGAACCTCCGGCGGGGCAGCCGGTGTTTCGACGGATGGCGTACAATGCGGGGCGATTCAGCAACCTGCTCGGCCCGCAGACATCAGCCCGGGAGCCGTAAGATGGTCACAAGGCGAATCGTCCCAACCCTGTCCCCAGCTCGTGCCCTGGTCGTCACGGCGGCGGTGTCGTTCCTCCTGGCCGGCCTACCGGCCCAGGCGGCTTCCGCTCCGCCTCGGAACCTGCACCTGGTCGGAGACCACTGGACCGCCTGGGAGCCGCCGGCGGCCTTTCCCGACGGGGCGCAGATCTACACCATCAAGCGGGGTGACACCCTGTGGGACCTGGCCAACCGGTTTTACGCCAACCCCTATCTCTGGCCGCAGATCTGGGAAGCCAACCAGTACGTCCTCGACTCGCACTGGATTTATCCCGGGGATCCGCTGGTCGTCGGCATGAAGATCCTGACGCCGGACGAGCTGTCGGGAAGTCAAGACGGCACCGACCCCTTCGCCGACACCAGCGGTGAGGAGATGGCCGCCAACGACACCGCCGCTGACGACGGGCTCGGCCTGCTCGATCTCGACAAGGCCCTGGGACCGCCGGAGGCGTTGGGCAACACCTCCGACGTCTACTGCAGCGGGTTCATCGGAGATGTCGACGAAGACTTCGCCTACCACATCCTGGGTTCCGAATACGACGCCCTGGTGCCGCAGCTCGAGGGCGGACTGGCCGAGGCCGGGTTCTCGACCATCAGCACCAACGGTCCCTACGGCCCCCGCGACACCCTGCGGTACGGCCTTTCCGCCGGCGACGTGGTCTACATCGACGGTGGTCGTGCGAGCGGGCTGGCGGCAGGGCAGCTGCTGACGGCGGTCCAGCCGGAAGAGAAGGTCATCCACCCGGTCACGGGCAAGGTCTTCGGCCGCTTTTACAAGCGGTACGGTCGTTTGCGGGTCCTTTCGGTGCAGGAGGACACCGCCATCGCCGAGATCACCGACGCGGTCTGCGGCCGGATCGTCGTCGGCTCGGTGCTGCGCCCCTTCGAGCCGCAGCCGCTGCCCCTGGGGCGGCGCGGCCAGGTCCGGCCGCTCAACTATCCGAGCCCGGAAGAGGCGCTCGAGGACGCGCCGGTGATCGTCTACTCCGACGACGGGGTGGTGAGCATCGGTTCGAACCAGATCGTCCACATCGATCGGGGCTCCGAGGACGACGTGGTGCAGGGCGATATGTTCACCGTCTACCGCATCAACAAGCCCGGCCTTCCGCCCCTGATTCTCGGAGAGCTGGCAGTGCTGTCGGTCGATCGCCGGTCGGCCACCGCGCGGATCCTCGACACCCGTTTCCCGATCTTCGTCGGCGACCGTCTAGAGCTCAAGTGACGCTCCCCTGGAAACCTCCCGCAGAGGGCGCGAGCCCGCTGCGGAACCCCGCGGACTGTGGTAGGGTCAGAGTCTTTCCAGGAAGAGAGGTAGGCGTGAAGGAGCAGAGTCTCAACGGCCGTATGGGGGCCCTCGTCGACGAACTCGTCCACCGGGGTCTGACGCTCGAACAAGCTCGGCGGGAATTCGAGCGTCAGTTCATCGTGGCCTCCTTGCGATCGAACGACGGCAACGTCGGCCGCTCTGCCAAGTCCCTGGGGATCCACCGCAACACCCTGCGCAACAAGGTCGCGAACCTCGGCATCGAGACCGAGGACTATGCCGCGCGCCGCCAGCGCGGTGTCGGACAGCGGCGCTCTCGGCGAGCGTCGTCCGCCTCCGAAGCCTGAGCCCTCGACGCCCCGGCGCGAGCTCGCGGGCTCTCCGCTGATCAAAATCCCCTCCTCGGGTCGGTTTTCGCGCCCTAGACGCCCTGTTTGGGCGCTTTTGGCACAGATCTAGCATTTCTCCTATCGATTCGATCGGCAGGTCGTCTTCCAGACGGCGTCTGCCGGGCTCTACGGGTCGCACGGACTGCCAGAACGCACGCACTGACCCACTCGCCGTGCCAAAGCGACCCGATCTCCCGACAACCGACCAGGAGCTGGACCCGAAATGAAGCCCAGTATCTGGAAGATCTGCGCCGGTGCTGCCGCCTTGGGATTGTTGCTCGTACCGGTCAGCGGTTTCTCTTCCTCTTCCGAGCTCGCGTGGCGCCCCGCGCCACCCGACGCCAACCACGTCGCCGCCCTCGAGGATCTCTCCTCTTGGCTCGGGCAAGCCGAATCCGCCAGCAAGAGCGCGTCCCTGCGCTTGCCTCAGGGCCTTCGCCAGGCCATCAAGCGTCGCTCCGAGAGCTTCGAGCTGCTTCGCGCGTACAACGGCGAGGAGGCCGCCAAGAAGCGTCTCGCAGAGATGCCCTACGGCGACGCCATCTACCGCGCGGCCGCCAAGAACGGTGTGGACGCGCTGCTCCTCGCCTCGCTGGTCGAGGTGGAGTCGAACTTCTCACCGCGGGTGATCTCGCCCAAGGGCGCGGTCGGGCTGGCGCAGGTGCTGCCGTCGACCGCCGGCTACGACCCGACGGAGCTCAGCAAACCCGCGGTCAATCTCGATCTCGGGGCCGCCTATCTCAAGACTCTGCTCGACCGCTTCGACGGCGACCTCGAGCTGGCGCTGGCCGCCTACAACGCGGGCCCTTACGCCGTGCAGCGTTTCGACGGCGTCCCGCCCTTTCGCGAGACCAAGCGCTACGTAGAAAAGGTCCTCGCGATCTATGTCGCCCACTGCCAGGACCTCTGGCAGTCGTCGGCGACGACCGACCTGCTGATCAACTAGCGGGCACTCTGGAAAGCCACAGAACTCGAGAGAGGGTGGCGACCTTGGAGGTCGCTGCTACGGGCGGGAACGGTCCCGGACCGAGCCGCCGGGGTGCGTTGCGCCTCGGCGGCCTCGTCGTGTTGCGGGGCGGCCCGCACGACGCGACGTTCGGCTCAGGAACCGTGCTGCTTGGACTTCTCGCCGTCCTCGAGCCGTTCGCTCGGCTCGTCGGCCTTCACGCTCCGCTTGAAGTTGCGGATTCCCTCGCCGAGGCCGCGACCGATCTGCGGCAGCCGGCTGGCACCGAAGAGGACGACGATGATCAGGAAGATGACGATGAGCTCTGGGACGCCTAGATTCGGCATGAAAGGCTCTCCGATGGTGTTCTGGCCGCCCGGGGCGCGGCGGATGACCTCGGGCGCTGGGGCGCCCGGTGCGCGGCTTCTCAGTCTAGCAGAGATCTAGAGATCCCCTGCGCCGGGGTGAAAGCACGGCGCAGCTCGCCGGCGAGGGCGGCGCCCTCGTCGAGCTGCGCCATCTGAGCGAGGCCCCGTTCGAGCGTCGGGGAGACCAACGGCAGGTGGCGAGGGAAGCCGCGACGGGCGAAGGCGGTGAAGGTGCCGATGGCCTTGAACGTCCTCTGCACCGCACAGCGACGGTAGTCGTCGCGTGGCGCTCCGGTACCGAGGACCTCGTCGAGGATCGCCTCCTCGATCTGGGCTGGCGGAAAGACGCTGTCGTTGAGCAACGAGGCGAGGTCGTAGCGCTCCGGCGCCAGGCGCAGGTCCTGGTGGTCGATCACCGCCAAACCGGTGGCGGTCGGGACCAGGTTGCGGACCATGAAGTCGCGATGGCAGGGATGACGCGGTTGCCCGTCGATGGCCTCGCAAAGCTGGTCGAAGAAGCCGACCAGCCGTGCTTCGAGCGCCGGCGGCAGTCGGAGCGGACGGACGAACAGCTCAAGGGTCTGCTCGAGCTCACGGCGCAACGCCATCCCGTCGAGGAGCGGGTTCAAGTCGGTGACGAGTCCCGCGGGTAGGGCCGAGATCCGGCCCAGGATGGTGCAGGCGGTCCGATAGTCGGCGGTCCAAGCCGGCCACGAGCGCTCGGGTCGCTCGTAGAGGGTTTGCGGTCCAAGGTCCTCGACCACCATCCGCAGCGACGCCTCGTCGGCGGTGCGGATCGCCGGCACCCGCACACCGGCCGTCTCGAGCAGCTCGGTGGTACGCCGGAACCGCTCGAAGGTGCCGGATAGCTCCGGCGGGTAGGACGCGAGGATCCAGCTCGACCCGTCGCGTCCGGTGACCCGCGCGTAGGTCCGCGGGGAGACGTCACCGCCGAGGGGGGAAAGGCTCGCTGCAACCAGGTCGTGGGCTTCGAGCCAGGAGTCTAGATCGGGGGAGTCGGAGGGAGGGGGCAAAGGGGCTTCGGGGAGCATCGCGAGGGCCTCGAAAGGGGGCCCGAAGGCCCGGTCTCAGGGAGGTTACCACCCGTTTGACACCTCCGGAAGGCCGG
>JAGQSE010000177.1 GCA_020439725.1 Acidobacteriota bacterium | reverse complement strand
TGATGACGTTGGCGGTCATGGCGGCGCCGTGGGGACCGTAGCGCTCGTAGACGTATTGGATCACCCGCTCGCGCTGGCTGCCCGAGGGCAGGTCGAGATCGATGTCGGGCCACTCCCCACGCTCCTCGGAAAGGAAGCGCTCGAAAAGCAGCCCCATCTTGACCGGGTCGACGGCGGTGATCGACAGCGCGTAGCACACCGCGCTGTTGGCGGCGGAGCCACGGCCCTGGACCAGGATGCCGTTCCGCAGGCAGAAACGCACGACGTCCCAGACGATCAGGAAGTAGCCCGCCAGGTCGAGCTTCTCGATCAGCGCCAGCTCCTTCTCGATCTGCGCCTGGGCGCGAGCGCTCAACGGGCGGAAGCGCGCGCGAGCGCCGTTCCAGGCGATGTGCCGCAGGTAGGAGGCCGGGGTCTCGCCCGGTGGCAGCGGATAGTCGGGGAAGCGGTAGCCGAGGTCGGCGAGGGTGAAGTCGAGCTCCTCGGTCAGCTCGACGCCGTGGCCCAGGGCTGCCGGCAGGTCGGAGAAGAGACGCGCCATCTCGGCCGCGCCCTTGAGGTGCCGCTGGCGCTGGGCGCTGAGCAGCCGGCCGGCGCCGTCGAGGGACTTGCGATGGCGGAGCGCGGTGAGCACGTCATGGAGACGCTTGTCGCCGGGCTTCGCATAGCGCACCCCGTTGGTTGCCAGGAGCGGCAGCCGGAGCCGGCCGGCGAGCTCGATGAGCGCCTGGTTGCGATGCTCCTCGGCGCGCAGCTGGTGCCGTTGGAGCTCGACGTGGAGGCGCTCCGGAAAGAGCCCGCGGAGACGCTCGAGGAAGCGCCGGGCGGCCTCGGGGCCGTGGCTCTCGAGCACCCGCGCGAGGGGGCCCTCGGTGCCGCCGGTGAGGCAGTGGAGGCCGCCCGCGTGGGCGGCGAGGCTCTCCCAGTCGGTCTCCGCCTCGCCCTTGGGCCGGCCGCGGGCGGCGGCGGTGAGCAGCCGGCAAAGGTTGCGATAGCCGGCGGCGCTGCCCACCAGGAGCGTCAGCCGGTCGTGGGAGTCGGCGTGCCGTGCCGCCGCCGGGCGGCCGTCGTCGGTGACCGTGGTGGGCAGCAGCCCGGCGGGCCCCGGAGGGCGGGCCGCGGCGAGCACCCGCTGCACCGCTGAGGGCTCGTTCGAGAGCACGACCTCGGCCCCCACCAACGCCTTGATCCCAGCCTCCCGCGCCGCCTTGTAGAAGCGCGGTGCGCCGTAGACCCCGTTGACGTCGACCAGGGCCACTGCCGGCAGCCCGAGCTCCGCCGCCCGTGCCACCAGGTCCTCGGGCTGCGAGGCACCCTTCAAGAACGAGAAGGCGGATGCGGTGCGCAGCTCGGCGTAGCCAGGACCGCGGGTCCTGGGCGTCGTGCCGACCTGATAGCTGCGCCGGCGGAGCGCCTCCTTGCGGGCCCCCGGCGAGGTGCGCAACCGCGACAGCGTGTAGCCGAAGTCCCGCGACGGGGTTGCCGGCAGGGGAGCGTCGCCGGCGCCTGGGCCGACCTCGTTCTGCAGCCCGCCATCGGGTCTGGTGGGTCTGCCCGATGTGTCGTCCCCCATGTCCGGACAATAGGCGGTAATAGGGCGTAAGTCAATCGATGGGCCAGGTCGGGCGAGCCCCCTTGGGCCACCGCCGGTGCTGTGACAAGCTAGCGCCCAGCAGCGAGAAACGGCCCCGTGTCGCCCCAAACCCCGTCGTTGCGCCATACCCCGAGGAGACCCCATGAGCCCCCATACAGCCGCTCGTCCATCCTCCGTCGCCCTGGTCACCGGCGGCACCGGTGCCCTCGGTCAGGCCGTGGTCCGGCGCCTCTTGGACGACGGTGCCCAAGTCCATGTCAGCTGGATGGTGGAGCGCGAGCTCGAGCACCTGTCGAGCTTCCTGGGGGCGGAGTACGAGACGGTGATGCTGCACCGCGCGGACCTCGCCGAGGATGCGGACGTGCGGAAGCTCTTCGCGGCCATCGACGAGATGGCGGGACGGCTCGACACCCTCGCCAACATCGCCGGCGGTTTCGTTTACGCCGGGCTCGGGGACACCGATCTCGCCACCTGGGAGCGCATGCAGCGGATGAACGCCACCAGCTGCTTTCTGTGCTGCCGGGCGGCGGCACCGCTGCTCCGGGCCGCCGGCGGTGGATCCATCGTCAACGTCGCCGCGCGCCCGGCGGTCGAGCGTGGCGCCGCGATGATGAGCGCCTACGCGGCGTCCAAGGCGGCGGTGCTCAACCTCACCTACAGCCTGGCGGCGGAGCTGGCCGGCGACGGCATCACGGTCAATGCCGTCGTGCCTTCGATCATCGACACCCCCGCCAACTGCCGCGCCATGCCCGACGCCGACACCTCGACCTGGCTGGCGCCGGAGGAGATCGCGCGGGTCGTCGCCTACCTGGCGGGACCCGACGCGCGCATCGTCAGCGGTTCCGCGCTGATGCTCACCCGCAACTGATCGCCCCGCCGCGTGGTGGGGAGGAGATACCGATGCATCCGTGGCACGACCTCTACCTCGACGACCTGTCCATCGAAGACGGCTTTCCGGTGGTCATCGAGGTCCCCAAGGGCTCGAAGAACAAGTACGAGCTCGACAAGCAGACGGGGCTCCTACGTCTCGACCGGGTCCTCTACAGCGCCGTCCATTACCCGGCCGACTACGGCTTCGTCCCGCGCACCTTCTGCGACGACGGCGACCCCATCGACGCCCTGGTGCTCAGCCAGGAGCCGGTGCACCCGCTGGTCATCGTCGAAGCCCGAGCCATCGGCTTGATGCGGATGCGCGACGAGAAGGGCATCGACGACAAGGTCATCGCGGTCAACATCCACGATCCCGCCTACGCCGACTACACCCACCACGAGCAGCTGCCAGCCTACGCCCTGCGGCAGATCCGGCGCTTCTTCGAGGACTACAAGGCCCTCGAGCACAAGCAGGTGGTGGTCGACGAGTTCCAGGGCCCCGAAGAGGCTATGAAGGTGCTGCGCGAGGCGCTGGCGCTCTACCGGCGCCTGCGTCGCGGCGAGATCAGCGCCAAGGGTTTCACCCTCGCCGGAACCTGATCCGGTGCGCGTTCGGAGGCTTCGAAGGGGCGGAAGCGGGGGAGAGGGGACGAGGAACGAGGAGTCCCGGCCCGAGCGCGACGCCGGCTGAGGGCGTCGGCTCGGGCCAGCGGCCGAGCTCAGCGGTTCTCGAAGTCGCAGAGCGCCAGGTAGTAGCCCTGCCAGCACTTGCAGTACGAGCAACACGAGCCGCAGTGACAGGACAGCGGCGGGTTGGGGCCGAAGCAGGGGCTGGGCTCGAAGCCCTGGTCGCTCGGGGCGGCCGGGGAGGCGATCTCGGTCTGACAGCTCGAGTCGGTGGCCAGGATGTCGGCCCAGCTGGCCTCCGCGGGCGCTGCCGTATCGGCATTCACGGCGGCTGCGGTGGCTTCGGAAGCCTGGACCTCGGGGTCGTTGGCCGTGGCCGCATGGGCGGTGGCGGGCAACAGACCGGCGATCACGAGGGTCAGGGCGAGGCCGAGAAAGGTCGTCTTCATGGGGTCCTCCTTCGAGACGCGATGGATGGAACGCGGCGGTCCGCACGTCGTTCCCGGCTCCTCGGAGCGACTCTCCGAGACCGGTCGTCGGCGGCGCTGTCGTGCTACCGATTTGTAGCAACAAGGCATGTGTGCGTGAGTTTAGCGGCCCGTACTTGCGCCGTCCAGGCGGGTTGACATCGAGCAAGTACGTGACCACAATGACCACATGCTCAAGACCATTGGATCGAGAGAGCTCAAGACGAGGTTGGGAACCTACCTGCGCGCGGTTCGCGAGGGAGCCACGTTGGTGATCACGGATCGTGGGCGGCCGGTGGCCGAGCTACGACCGCTGAGCGCGATGGAGGACGAGGAGGGTTGGCTTCAGGATCTTGTTGCTACGGGGGCCGTGAGCCGGCCGAAGGGACGCCCACAGCCCGCGCCCGAGCGGATTCGGATCACTGGCCCGCCGATCTCCGGAGACCTGCGTGAGGATCGGTTCTGATCCGTTTCTTCGATGCCAGTGCGCTGGTCAAACGCTATATCGCCGAGGAGCACAGTGCCACGGTCGAGCAGTGGTTCTCGTCTGGTACGGCGTTCAGTAGCCGGTTGAGCGAGGTCGAGATCGCCTCGGCTCTCGCTCGCCGTTGCCGTGACGGGGACATCACTGCCAAGGAACGAGATCAGATCCTCGGTCGGCTCTACGACGATCTCGAACGAGCCCTGTACGTGGTCGAGCTCCAGCCGGCGGTTCTCCAGGCGGCGGTGGTCCTGATCAAGCGCCACCCTCTGCGCAGCGGTGATGCGATCCAGCTGGCCAGCGCGCTGTCGTTGCGGCGAGCGGGTGCGGCGAGCCCTGTAGAGTTCGCCGTGTTCGATGGAAAACTGAGCACGGCAGCCCAGGCAGAGGGGCTCGAGGTGCTGGCTCCCTGAGGATCGGCTTCGCGGCTCAGCTCACGACTCGCTTCGAGCCGGCTCATCTTTTCTAGTCATACACCCCATCCGCAAACCACTCACCGGTGGGGCGGTCGCGGTAGAGGCGGTAGACGCCGCCGTTGGAGAGCTCGACGTCCCAGTAGTCGCGCTCGGTGCGGCCCTCGTTCCACCATTGCTCCTCGAGCTCCCAGGGGCCCGAGGCGACACGCACCCGGCCGTGGAGCCGTGGGCGCTTGGCGGTTTCCTCGCTCTCGAGGGAGCGCACCGAGAGCAGACGCAGATCCGGCGGTGTCTCGTCTCCGGGGCGCGGTGGCTCGCCGGTCACCAGGACCTCGAGGGGAAGCGGCGGGCGGAGCACGCGGACGGCCAGGAGGCCGTGACCACGCGGCGGCTCGCGGCGTACCTCGGGGGGTGGCGGCGGGTTGTACTCGACCAGCGCGAAGCCTTCCGGCCGATGCTCGTCGGCGGGTCGTGGCGAGCCCACCCGGTCGGGACCGAGGAGCGCGAAGAGCCGCGCCAGCGTCGCCGCCAAGCGATCCGGGGACAACGCCTCGGGTCCGAAGAGCGAGAGCTGCGCCTGGCGGGGCCGATCCGGGTGGGCGTCGAAGTGGAAACCCACCACCGGCGCGCCGTGTGGGCGGGCCTCGAGCTCGAGGCGGACCAGCGTCAGCAGCGTCTTGACCTCGCGGGTCGGGGCGGGCAGGTCGATACCGCGCTGGTGAAACCCGTCGGGTTCGAGCTGGAGCGACAGGTCGAGCCGGCGGCACGACAGGCCGCGGGCGGCGAGACGCTCGACGACGCGCTCCAGGGCCGCCCGGGCGACGAAGAGGAAAGGCTCGAGGGCGACCAGCGGCCACTCGAGGCTCATCCCTTCCCGAAAGCTCGGCGGCGGCTGGCGGGGCATCAATGGCCGGGGATCGAGCCCGCGGGCGATGGTGTGGAGCGCCCGGCCGTCGGCGCCGAGCCGGCTGGCGATCTCGCTGTCGGGTAGCCGGGCGAGGTCGCCGACGGTCTTGAGCCCCCAGCGGTGGAGGGTGGTGGCGATCTCGAGGGCCGGTGACAGACGGCTCAGGGGCAAGGGGGCGAGGAAGCTCGCCTCCTCGCCGACGGCCACCACCGTCGGTGACGACGGCTGTGCCGCCGCCACCCGCGCCGCCAGCTTGCTCGAGGCGATCCCCACTCGCGCCGGCAGACCACAGGCGTCGGCGGCGCAGAGGATCGCCCGCCCCAGGTCGCGCTCGGGGAACTCCCCCGGGAAATGCCATTCGAGGCCGTCGGCGTCGAGATAGACGAGACCCTCGCCGGCATCCTCGACCCGCGGCGAGAAGCTCTCGGCGACCTCGAACAGCGCTTCTTGGGCAGCACGCTCGCACTCCTCGTCGCGGGCGCGGGCGATGAGCCGGGGCATCAGCGCCCGCGCCTGGGCCAGCGTCTGGCCGGGGCGGATGCCGGCGCGGCGGGCCAGGCGGGTGGCCGCCACCACCCGTGCCGCGGTGCCGCTGCCGGCGAGCACTGCCAGGGCTTCGCGGATCAGCTCGGGCTCGCTCCGCAAGCGGGCGGCGAGGGGGAAGAGCGGGACCAGCAAACAGGCCAGCCGGGAAGCACCCACGAGCCGCGCGGCCTCAGCCGGCGGCGGCGACCGGCAACGGATCGGGGATGTGCTCGACCTGCCGCGGGGTGAGGGAGGCGGAGCGCCTCGGCGCCGGGTCCCAGGTGCTCGCCCAGGGCACGGCCGGGGCACCCAGCTGCCAGGTTTCCTCGCCGCCCGGGTGGCCGTGCCGCACCTTGGCCAGGCGCAGCCGCGAGCCGAGCCCTGCGAGCAGCCGTGGTGCGGGCCCCGTGCCCCGCCAGCACGGCCGCCGGCGGCGCAGCTCGAGGACCGCCTCGGCGCCGGAGCCGCTGATGCGATAGGGGCTCGAGACCAAGAGCGCGGCGCGGCGAGCCTGGGCGGCACGGCTCAGCCGCAACCAGAAGGCCTCCGCCCCGCGTCCGCCCACGGGCGGCTCACCGAGATCGAGGACCACCAGCGGGAAGCCGCTGTCGAGGAGCATCTCGGTGCTCTTCAAGGCTTCTTTGAGCCGCCGCGGACGGAGCCACAACAGGCGTTCCAGACAGACGCCGGCGACCTCCGCCAGCCGCGGATCGAGGTGATCGCCGAGATCGACCAGGGCGGCGGCTTCACCGACCCGGGTGACCGCCGCCAGCGTCTCGACGACGGCGGCGAAGCGACCACTCGAACGGTGACCGATCAGCTCCACCGTGGCGCCGCGGGGCAAGCCGCCGCCGAGGGCGCGATCGAGGACCGGCACCGCCGTGGCCAGGGGTGGGGCTGGAGAACGGCGCTCGGCACGGGACAGGTCGCGGCCGCGCCGCAGCTGGTGCCGGAGGCTTTGCGGTAAGCTGTCCAACAATGACCTGAGGACCGGCCGGGGAGGGGGTGGGACGAGACGGTTATCCTCCCCGGCCGGTGAACCCTCAGGCCAACTCAAGATTTCGTCGACCGGTCCCGTGACCGCCGCTGCCGTCGGTGCCGGCACCTGGGGCCGGCTCACCGCGCGTTCTTCACGCGCCGCCTTCCCCGCCCTCGATCCCGTACCGTTCCCCGTCGCGAAGGCGGCGAGCGTGAGCTGTCTCCCGGGGTGCGAGGAGGTTGCGTGGGCGGGGGCGGTGGCTTGGGGAAGGGCGGTCATGGCTGGTTTCGTGCTCCGTCGATGGATCCACGATAGGCGTAAACTAGGCGTAAGTCAAGAGAGTTTGTGCGCATAATTACGCCCAATTACCGCCTTTGTCCGACCCAGGGTAGCGCAAACCCCGGCGGGGAGGGCATGATGTGCAGAGGAGGACTCGAACCGTGGATCTGGAACGATTGAGAAGCGACTACACCCGCGGCGGATTGCGTCGCGAGGACCTGGCGGTGGATCCCTTCGAGCAGTTCCGCCGCTGGTTCGACGAGGCGATGAAGGCCGAGCTTCCCGAGCCCAACGCCATGACCCTCGCCACCAGCGGTGCCACGGGCATGCCGAGCGTGCGCATCGTGCTGCTCAAGGGCGTCGACGACGAAGGCTTCGTCTTCTATACCAACTACGAAAGCCGCAAGGGGCGCGAGCTCGCCGCCAACCCGCAGGCTTCGTTGCTCTTCTTCTGGGCCGAGCTGCAACGTCAGGTGCGCATCGAGGGCAGCGTCGAGAAGGTCTCCCGAGAGGCCACCGAGCAGTACTTCGCGACCCGCCCGCGGGGCAGCCGGCTGGGAGCCTGGGCCTCACCCCAGAGCCGCCCGGTGGCGGACCGCGCCGAGCTCGAGACCGCCATGCACAACGTCGAGGAGCGGTTCGGCGACGGTGACGTGCCGGCACCGCCGCACTGGGGCGGGTACCTCCTGCGGCCGCGCCTCCTCGAGTTCTGGCAAGGTCGTCCCAACCGTCTCCACGACCGTCTGTGTTACCGCCGCCGCGACGACGTGTGGACCGTCGAACGGCTGGCTCCCTGAGCCGGCGGCCGCGATCCCCGGAGACCTCGACACGAATCCATGCAGCACCTCGACGGCGACCTCAAAGGTCTCAAGACCTCCGACCGCAAGGCTCTCGAGCGCACCTACCGCCGGCGCGTGGCACCGGACCAGGTGGTGTCGCCGGAGCTGGCCCGTCATCTGACCGAGATCTCACGCCGCATCGGTCGCCAGGTGGGCGTGCTGCTGGCCCGTGACGGCAGCGTGCGCAACGTCGTCGTCGGCGACGCCGGTCAGCTCAGCCTGCCCGACGTCGGTCGGCTGCGCGGGGGTGTCGGGCGCTTCCGGGGGCTGCGGCTGGTTCACACCCATCTCAAGGGCGAGCCCCTCTCCGCCGACGACCTGAACGACCTGGCGCTCCTGCGTCTCGATCTGGTGGCCATGGTCGAGGTGCTGGGGGACGGTCTGCCGGGGCGGGTCGAGCTGGCCCATCTGGCGCCCTTTCCCGAGCTCGAGGCGGAGGTCCTGGCCGCCGGCGAGGACGGCGCCGGGAGCGAGGCCGCGACCGAAGAACGCGCCGCCGCGGATCCCTTCGTCCGTCTCGTGGCCCCCGACGTCCACCGCCTCGACTTCGATTTCGAGGCCACCATCCGGGCCCTCGAAGAGGAGTTCCGCCGCGTCGCCGGTTCGAGCGCGCGCACCGGTCGCGAGCGCGCGCTGGTGGTCGGGGTCCAGGCCGACGACGACCACTTCGCCGAGACCCTCGAGCTGGTGCGCTCGGCGCGGGTCGAGATCGCCGGCACCTCGCGCCAGCGCCGCGCCCAGGTGCATCCGCGCACCGTCGTCGGTCGCGGCAAGCTCCAGGCCATCGTCCTCGAGAGCATGCGCCGCGGCGCCACCGTGGCGATTTTCGACATCGATCTCAAGCCGGCCCAGGCGCGCGCCTTCGAGGACGCCACGGGGCTCAAGGCCGTCGATCGCACGCAGCTCATCCTCGACGTCTTCGCCCAGCGTGCCAAGAGCCGTGACGGCAAGCTCCAGGTCGAGCTGGCACAGCTCAAGTACTCGCTGCCGCGGCTGACCCAGAAGGACGCGGGGTTGTCGCGCCTGGCCGGGGGCATCGGCGGTCGCGGTCCCGGCGAGACGGTGGTCGAGATCGGCCGCCGGCGGATCCGCGACCGCATCGCCGCCCTCGAGAAACAGATCGAAAGCTTGTCGAAGCAACGCGATCTGCGGCGCAGCCGGCGGCGCAAGGAGGCCGTGCCGGTGCTGTCCATCGTCGGTTACACCAACGCCGGCAAGAGCACCTTGCTCAACGCCATGACCGGCGCCGAGGTGGCGGCGGCGGACCGCCTGTTCATGACCCTCGACCCCACCAGCCGGCGGCTGCGCTTTCCCCGGGAGGGTGAGGTGGTGATCACCGACACGGTCGGTTTCCTGAGCGACCTGCCGCCAGACCTGGTCACCGCCTTCCGCGCCACCCTCGAGGAGCTCGCCGACGCCGATCTGCTGCTCCATGTCGTCGACGCCGCCGACCCGCGGCTCGAGGCCAAGCTCCAGGCCGTCGAGACCCTGCTGGCGGAGCTCGGCGTCGCCGATCTGCCACGGCTCAACGTCTTCAACAAGAGCGACCTGGTGGCGCCGCCGGTGATGGCCGAGCTGCTCCGCCGGCACCATGGCATCGCGGTTAGCGCCGCCGAGCGCCGGGGCATCGCCGAGCTGGTGAGCGCGGCGGAGGAGGCTCTCGGTCGCGACGAGCCGCTGCTCCCCGACTACGGCGCCACCGCCGAGACGCCGTCGAGCTAGCTCGGAGATCGCTCAGAGATAACCCAGCGAACGCAGGCTGTCGCGCACTTCCGGGTCGAGGCTGTCGGGATCGAGGGTCTCGCGCTCACCGCCGGGAACCGTGGCGCCTTCGGGGCGGTTCCACGGGCCGGCGTCCAGGATCCGCCGCAGCCCCGCCGCCACCTCGGGCTCGCCGGCGAGGCGATCCTGGACCTCCGACGGATCCTCCTCGAGCTGGAAGAGGTGCTCGCTGACCCGCCGGTGGTGCGCCTTGTCGACGGTGCGGATCAGCTTCCACGGGCCGAGCCGGACGCCGGCGTAGCGCTGCGGGTAGCTGTCGGGGGTGATCGAGTAGATGGGCCGCCGCGGAGCGTCGCCGCCCTCGAGCACCGGCCGGAGACCCCGTCCCTGGAACGAGCCCGGGACCTCGATACCGAGGATCTCGAGCAGCGTGGGTGCCAGGTCGACGAGCTCGACGGGGGTGGTCACCCGGCGCGCCGACGGCTTCCCCGGCAGGCGGATCAGCCACGGGACGTGGACCTGGTCCTGGTAGACGAACCAGCCGTGCTCGAAATAGAGGCCGTGCTCGCCCATGCCCTCGCCGTGATCGGCGGTCAGCACCACGACGGTGTCGGCCAGGCGCCCGCGCTCCTGGAGCGTCGCGAGGAGGCGCTGGAGCTCGCCGTCGAAGTAGCGGATCTCGGCGTCATAGCGCGCGACGTAGAAATCGCGCTGGCGTCGCCGCGGGTCCTCGAGGAACGGCAACCGTTGGTAGTGCGGCACCCCGCCCAACCCCTGGTTCCAGTTGATCCGCCGGTGCTCGTCGAGGCGCAGCCGGACCCCGATGGACCCGTCGTAGTAGGGATCGCGGACGAAACGGTCGGCGTCGGGACCGGGAGGCGTGTAGGGGCCGTGGGGGTCGATGTAGTGGAGCCAGGTGAACCGCCGACTACCGGTGTCGGCCCCCTCCGGAGACCACTCGGCGAGAGCGTGGTCGGTGAGGCTCGCCGCGTCCGCCGGCGGTGGCAGGAAGGCGAAACGATCGAAGCCCTGGGCGACGCCGTTGGCCCGTACCAGGTTGCCGTTGGTGGTCCAGGCAGCGGTGGCGAAACCCGCGTCGTGGAGTACCTCGGCGAGGGTCAGCGCCTCATCGGAGAGGACTCCGCGGTTGGTCTCGACACCACTCCAGGCGGGGTAGAGGGAGGTCAGCATCGACACCGTCGACGGCAGGGTCTTGGG
>JAGQSE010000176.1 GCA_020439725.1 Acidobacteriota bacterium | reverse complement strand
CCGGGTCTGGGCGAGAGCGGGATCTTCGCGGTCCAGAACGACATTCTGGATCTCGAAGGCACGGCGCAGATGATCGGCGGCTTCTTCGAGGCGACCCTCGCCGGCTTCGGCCTCGCCGAGCAGCGCCAGCGTCGGTGCAAGGTCGGGATGAGTGTCCCCGAGCTCAGCGCGGCGTAGCCGGAGGGCCTCCGCCAGCTGGGTGCGAGCTTCGGCGAGGTGACCGCGGTGGAGCGCCTCCTCGCCCAGGGCTTGGGCAAGGCTCGCCTGGACCAGGGGCTCGAGCTCGCCCGACCCGGGGATCCCTCCGGCTTCCGCCGAGCTCGGCAGGATCGAAGCATCGAACGACTCCACGGGGAAAGCTCCGGCGAGACTCCTGAGAGCCCCCTCTGTGGCCTGGCGACGGGCTTCGGCGGCCGCGGTCTCGGCGCGGGCTCGTACGACCTCCTCGAGGGCGGCATCCTCCGCTCGCCGTGCCTCGATGAGTGCCAGCGAGGTGACGAACACCCCGGCTGCTACCCCGACGACCGTGAGACCGCCGACACCGGCCGCCACGAGGTGGCGCCGGAAGAGCTTCCCCAGCGTGTAGCCGAGTCTCGGCGGGTGCGCGAGCACCGGCTCGTGGCGCCGGTAGCGCTCGACGTCGGCGGCGAGCTCGGCGGCGGAAGCGTAGCGATCCTCCCGGCGCCGCGCGATGGCCCGCAGGACGATCCAGTCGAGATCGGCTCGGAGCTCCCCCAGCAGAGCCGCCACCCGCGTGCCGCGGGCGCGGGCGATGCGCTGTCGATCGTCTGCCGGCAGCGCCGCCAGCCGTGTGCTGGGAGCCGTGGCCACGCGCTCGGCGTAATGGCTCATGAGCTCCGCCGGGGGCACTCCCTCGACCTCGGCGAAGGGCCGGCAGCCGGCCAGGAGCTCGTGGAGCAGGACGCCCAGAGCATAGATGTCGGTGCGCGTGTCGAGGTCTTGGTGCACCGAGACCAGCGCTTCGGGGCTCATGTACGAAGGCGTGCCGATGGCGCGGTCGCCGGTCATGGGCTCGTCGGTGAGCGGCTGGTCGAGAGCCTTGGCGATGCCGAAATCGATGATCTTCGGCACCGGCCGGCCGTCGATCTCGGCCACGAGGATGTTCGACGGCTTGAGGTCCCGGTGCAGGAGCTGCTTCTGGTGGGCATGCTGGACGCCCTGACACACCGCCGAAAAGAGCTCGAGCCGGGCGTCGAGGCTGAGCCGGTGGCGGTCGCAGTATTCGGTCAGCGGCGGTCCGTCGACCAGCTCCATGACGAAGTAGGGACGGCCATCGCGGGTGGTGGCGGCGTCGAAGAGGTGCGCGACGTTGGGATGATGGAGCCGAGCGAGGGCTCGGCGCTCGGCCAGCAGCCGCCCCTGCGCCTCCGCGCCGGCGAGGCTCCCGCGGACCAGCTTGAGCGCCACCCGGCGCTCGACGGGATCGGTTTGCTCGGCCAGAAAGACCTGCCCCATGCCGCCCTCCCCCAGCGACTCGAGCAAGGTGTAGCGGCCGATACGGTCGCCGGGAACCGCTGGGGGCTGGAAGATTCCGCCGGCGGCGGGGACCAGACCGCCACTCGTCTCGAGCCGTTCGAAGGCGTTGTGCTCGAGAAAGTCGCCGAGGCCTTCCTGTTGCGAGAGGAGCGCCAGGGCCTCGGCGATGAGCACGGCGTCGTCGGAGACTGCCAGGAGCGCCGCGCGGCGTTCCGGCGGCGGATGCTCGAGAGCGATTTCTAGGAGCTCACCGAGGCGCCGCGTCCGCTCTCCGCTCACGCCCCGCCCCCACCGGACAGGTCGCGGTGCAAGAGGAGCCGGGCGACCTGCCAGTCACGCTCGACGGTGGCCCGAGACACCCCCAGCACCTCGGCGACCTCGTCGTTGCCGAGGCCGCCGAAGTAGCGCAGCTCGACCACCTCCGCCTGCCGCGGGTGGTGCTCGTGGAGCCGTTCTAGGGCGTCGTGGAGGGCGAGAATCTCGAAGTCGGGGTCGGCGCCGAGGGAGGCGACCTCCTCGATGGGCACCGCGTTGCGCTCCCCCTCGCGCCGCTGTGCCGAGCGCCGGCGGGCGTAGTCGACCAGCACCCGGCGCATGGCTTTGGCGGCGATGGCGAAGAAGTGGCGGCGATTGTCGACCGTCGCGCCCTCGAGACCGGGGCCCACCAGCCGCATGTAGGCCTCGTGGACCAGAGCTGTCGCCTGCAGCGTGTGCCCCTGGCGCTCGCGCCGCAGATAGCTCGCCGCCAGCCGCCGGAGCTCGTCGTAGACCATGGGCAGGAGGGCGTCGGGCGCGGCGCGGTCGCCCGACTGCCAGCTGGCCAGCAACCGGGTCACCTCTCCTCGGGCTGGAGGTCCTTCTGCCTTGCTCACCTGCGGTTCCTCGATGTCGAAACGAGTACGACTCGACGAAGCTATCACGCTGATGAAGTGTGTCCGGGAGGTGGTTTCGGGCTGGATTCGGCGCGGGATTCCTGCGAGGCTTGGGCTTTCCACCGCCATCGCGGTCGTTCGGGTCCACGGATCATGCGCTACGAAACCGGCATCCTCCTCGGCCAAGGGGGTATGGGCGAGGTCTACAAGGCCTGGGACCCGCTCCTCGAACGCCCCGTCGCCCTCAAGCTACTCCGCGTCTACAGCCCCGACGCAGCCCGCCGGCTGCTGCGCGAAGCTCGCGCCCAGGCGCGCCTCGAGCACCCGGCCGTGTGCCAGGTCTACGA
>JAGQSE010000175.1:5043-12858 GCA_020439725.1 Acidobacteriota bacterium | reverse complement strand
GTCCGCGGGCCGTCCGAAGGCGATTCCTTGGGGAAGGCGTAGACCTGGTAGGTCTCGCGGGCCACCCAGTCATGGCGATCGAGGATTTCGCCGTTCGCCGCGTCGACGAAGACGTTCCACAGGTGCTGGTGGTCGGGGGTCTCGATGACCAGGTCCCAGACCAGCCGGAGAGCGCCAGCGTCGGTGGCGAAGTACTTGAGCGAAGCGGGAATCCGCGACGTCGAGATGGCGCCGCCGAAGAACTCGGTGCGGGTCGCCGAACGGACGGCGCTCTTGGTCTCCACCAGCGGGCCCGAGGTCTCGAGACCGAGGCGCTCGGCGGCGGCGAGGACCGCTTCGCGGGCGCCGAGCGCCGGCTGCGGAGCCGGCACCGAGGACTCGGCGACGGCCAACAGGCGACCGCCCTGGTTGATCACCTCGCCACGGGCGCTGACGTTGACGCTGAGGGGCGCGTTGGCGACCTCGAGACCATGAACCTTCTGGACGAAGCGCAGGTGCGTCGTACCGTTGTGCTGGGTCACGGAGCGGTTCTGGACCTCGAGCCGTGCGTGATCACCACCGGCCAAGCTCTTGGCAGGGGCGCCCTGCTCGAGATAGCTCCGGGCGATATCCGCGGCGTCGCCCTGGGACGGGCCGGTGAGGAAGGCGACGGAGCGCCGAGTCTGTTCGCTCGCCTGGGCCAGCGGAGCGCCGGCGAGGGCGGCGGCGGTGCACAGACATCCGAGCACCTGCCAGGTCTTGGGGACGTGGGGCATGGGAGAAGCCTCCTGGTGAAGGGGAACGCGCCGTCGGGGTTCCCTGAGTGAGCGCAAGTTTCGGGCTCGGGCGCGAACCGAAGACGGCGTGGAAGCCGTCGCCACCGGTCGAGGAGCGACGGCCCACCACGGCTCGGGCATGCCTGTAGCCGGGTTGCGATCCAGCAACACACGCGAATCGCCGAACTTGCTTGATCAGCCGATTTACCTTCTACCAGGGATCGGGTTTCGGGTCAATGCGTTCTTCGTAGATTCCTAGGAATAGAAAATGTCAGAGAAAGTATTCCTGGCTCGCTTCATGACTATTCGAGGATGTGATGGAAAGCCGAGCCTCCCGTGCCTCCGAGGGATTCCCCTTGCCACCGTCGGGACTCGGGAACCACAATCGTCGACACCATCGTCAACAGGAGGGGATGTCATGGAGCTGTTGTGGACCGCGTTGATCGGACTCTTGGCCGGGGCGCTGGCCAAGCTGGTGATGCCCGGGAACGATCCGGGTGGGTGCATCGTGACGATGCTGATCGGCATCGGTGGAGCCTTCGTCGCCACCTTCCTCGGGCAGCTGGCGGGGCTGTACCAGCCCGGCCAGGCGGCGGGCTTCGTCGGAGCGGTGGTGGGAGCGGTGATCCTGCTCGCGGTCTATCGGATGTTCGTCGGCCGCAAGAAGACTTAGCGAGGTCCCGGCGCTCGGTCTCGGCCGGCCGATCAGTAGCGACCGGGAGGCGGGGCGTCGCGGGGCCGCAGCGGCTTGTCGTAGAGATAGCGCAGCATGCCGTCGCGGCGGAACGGCCGCCAGCGCCCCTCGGGGAGCGCCAGGCGATCCGCCAGCAGGTAGAGCACCAGCGGGTTGAAGCCGAGCCCCAGATGGCTGCTCACCACCTCGATGCTCTCGCTCTCGCGGCCGTAGCTCTCGACGCACGACTGCCAGGCGGCGACACCGTCGCTGCGGCTGAAGATCGCCGTCGACGGCACCGGCGGCGGCCGGCGCATGCGCTCGACGAGCTCCGGGTCGAGGCCGTCGATCTGGCGCCCGCTGAGCCATTCGAAGAGCCGCCAGGGGCGGTTGGCCTTGGGGTCGCCGGCGAAGGGGCTGCCCAGCGTGATCACCTGACGGACGTCGTCCGGTGCGCGACACGCCAGCTCGCGGGCGTAGATGCCGCCGAGGCTCCAACCGACGATGCTCACCTTCCGGCCGTGCCGTTGTCGCAGCTCCTGGAGCCGATCGAAGATGCGCTCCTCGACCCCCGGCCGTGGACCGAGGTTTCGTCCCTGGCGCCAGCCGTAGGGCAGTAGGCCCCGGTCGCGGAGGAAGCGCCGCAACGGCACCGTCGAGCCGTCGCTGGCCAGGAAGCCCGGCAGCACGAGCACCGGGTGTCCGTCGCCGGTGGGTGCGCGGCGCAGGAAGGGCCGTGCCAGGACGCCGGCCGCGGCCTCCGCGAAGGCGCGCCCTTCGGCCAGCAGCAGAAGGTTCGAGGGTGGCTTGAGCGAGCCTTTCGAATCGCTCACGGCGTCTGGTGCCCTTCGGCGGATCGGTCCCGGACCGCCGCACCGAGCTCCGCGAAGGAGCCCTCGAGAAGGGCGCAGAAGCGATCCGGGTCGGGGAGGATCGAGCGGCACGAGGTCACGCCGATGGCCAGCCCGCCGTCATAGCTGAAGATCACCAGGATCATCCCCATGCCGTCGAAGATGGGCCCGGCGCCGACATGCGCCATGAGCCGCGCGCCGGCCAGGTAGAGGGGTACCTGCGGGCCGGGCACGTTGGTGATCACCAGGTTGAAGATGGGCCGGTGGTAGCGCGACAGGTGCATCCGGCTGTAGAGGCGGGTGGCCAGGCCGGCGAAGGTGAACGGCAGGAAGCGCGTGTAATCGGTGAGCGTGTCGGCGCCGACGGCGCGCTGGTAGGCCTTGGAACGATGGGTGCCCCGATGGATGCTGCGCAACCGCTCCACCGGATCGGCGATCTCGGTGGCCAGCGACACGAGCATCGCGCTCACCCGGTTTCCCAGGTCGCTCTTCTCGTGGGCCTCGCGCACCGACACCGGCGCCATGGCGACGAGGGGCTCGTCGGGTAGCTCGCCCCGTTCCTCGAGGTAGTCGCGCAGGGCGCCCGAGCACACCGCCAACACCACGTCGTTGACCGTTGTCCCGGGCACCGCGTCCTTGATCGCCTTGATCCCGCTCAAGGGGAGGACGACGCCGTCCCAGGTGCGCTCGCGGGTGATGGGCGCGTTGAGCCGCGAGCGCGGGGCGGTGAACAGGGAGGGGGGCGGCTCGACCCGGCCGACGGCCCAGGTGGCGCCGGCGCGGATCGCTCCGGTGAGCGTGTGGCGCACGGTCTCGGCGACTTCGAAGGGCTTGGCCGCGAGGTTCCGGCCGGCACGGCCGAGGAGCTCGAGGGTGCCCGGCGGCGGCGGCGGTCGCCAGTCCTGGGGCAGGCCCTCGAGCCGACCGTCGGGGGAGATGTCGAAGAGCGCCGCGAGGATCTCGGCGCCGGAGAGGCCGTCGATGGCGGCGTGGTGCACTTTGGTGAGGAGCGCGATGGCGCCGGCCGGCAGGCGCTCGCCGGTGGCCAGCTCGAGCTCACCCAGACCCTCGGCGAAGGTCAGCTGCCAGAGCGGCCGGGCGCGGTCCAGGGGCTGGCTGAACTCCCACTCCATGAGGGCCCGGAGCTGTCGCCAGCCGCCGGGTTCCGGGACCTCGGCGCGCTCGAGGTGATGGTCGAGATCGAAGTCGGGGTCGTCGATCCAATAGGGCTTGCCGATGCCGGTGGGGTCGTCGACCAGCCGCTGGCGGAAGATCGGCGCGGCCGCGAGGCGCTCCGCCAGGAAGGTCCGGAACTCGTCGAAGCTCAGGGCGCCGCCGCGGCTCGAGGGATCGAGCAGCGCCACGGCGCCGATGTGCATCGGAGCCTCGGGCGTCTCGAGGACGAGGAACGAGGCGTCGAGGCCCGACAGCTGTTTCATCGTGAGACCGACCTCCCGGCGAGTGCTCCGCAGTATAGCTGGCGGTTCAGCGGCTCGACCCCGCCCCAGGGGGTGGCGGCGCGGTGGCGGCGCTCGCCGAGGTACCGCCACCCGGGGTGCTCACCGACAGCTTGATCGTCGCGGGCTCGATGGCGATCACCGTCAGGTCGCGGGGATGACTCACCAGGTCGGGGGTCAGCTGAAAGGTACGCCGGCCGAGCTGCACCAGCAGCGCATCGAGCTCGACCCGGACGTCTTTCTTGGGGTCGAGGAGCAGCATCTGGTTGCGTGGGCCGTCTAAGGTGACCTGGACCTGGGCCGGGTCGACCCCGTCGAGCCGGTAGCCGGCGGGCAGGTTCGAGACCTCGACGGGCACCACGATGACGCGGTCACCGGTGCCCGAACCGGCCACCAGCCCGAACCACAAGAGCACCGCGGCGGCCACCGCCACGAGCGCTTCGCGCCAGTAGTGGACCACCCGGCCCCAGGCGCGGGCGGCGCTGCCGCCAGCGGCGGTGGGCCGCTCGAGGAAGTCCCGGACCTCGGCGCTCAGGGCCTCGGGTTGGGGTAGCCGGCGGAGGTTGCCGTCGCGTGCCACCGACACCGTGCCGCGCTCCTCCGAGACCACGACACACAGCGCGTCGGTGCGCTCGGCGAGCCCCAGGGCCGCCGCGTGCCGGGTTCCCCCCTCACCGACCTCGGAATGGTGGTTCGAGAGCGGTAGGTGGACCGCGTAGCGGCGGATGCGGTCGCCCGCGAGGATCACGGCGCCGTCGTGGCCCGGGGAGTGGGTGTCGAAGAGGCTGAGCAGCAGCGGGCCGCTCACCAACCCGTCGAGGGCGATACCGCCCTCGAGATGACGGTCGAGGGGCACCTTGCCGGGCAGCACCACCAAGGCGCCGGTCTTGTGCCGCGCCAGGTGGGCGACGGTGCGCACCAGGACGTCGGTGGTGTCCGGCGCCGGGTTGGGAGAGCGGCGCCGGAGTCCCCAGACGGCGATCTGCTCGAAGAGCCGCCGCAGGTCCTCCTGGAAGACCACGACCAGCACCAGCACCAAAGCGGCGAAGAAGCCCTGGAGGATCCACGTGGTGATCTGGAGCTCGAGACGCCGCGCCACCAGGTAGACGACGGCGAGGATACCGAGACCCACGAGCGCCATCCGTGCGCGGGTGCGCCGCAACCAGATGAACGCCGTCCACAGCAGGACGGCGACCATGGCCATGTCCAGTAGATCGTTCCACCGGATGTCGAGCAGCAGCTGGGTCACGGGGTTCGCCTCGGTGACGGCAGTATACGGCCTGGTCTCACTTGCGCAGGATGCCGCCCACCCCGCCGGCGATCAGGGTGGCCACGTCGGTGAGCACCTGGGGCAGCGCCAGACCGCCCGGTGACGCCAGGTAGCGCGGTTCCCACACCGGGCCGAACTTGTCCTTGTAGCGTCGGAGCCCCTGGAAGTTGTAGAAGCGTTCGCCGTGGCGGAACACCAGGTGTCCCACCCGGTTCCACAGCGGGCTCGCCGGTGAGCGACGGTCGAGACCCGCCAGGGGAGCCATGCCGAGGGAGAAGGAAGCGAAGCCCTGCTCCCGGCCCCACAGCATCAGCCGGGTGAAGAGATAGTCCATGGCCCCCGGCGGCGCGTCGGGAGTGAAGCGCATCAGGTCGATGGACAGCACCGACCCGTCGCCCCCGGGCCAAAGGTTCGAGAAGGCGACGATCCGGCCCTCGCGGCGCACCAGCGCCACGGGCAGGCGCTCGAGGTAGGCACGATCGAAGAATCCCAGCGAGAACCCCTTCTCGCGCGTGCTCTTGTCGGCGAGCCAGGCGTCCGAAACCTCGGCGAGGGCGTCGAGGAGCTCGGACACCGCCGGCGGTGTGACGACCTCGAAGCTGCAGCCTTCGCGCTCTTCGAGACGCCGCACCACCTGCCGCTGCTGCTTGTGGGCACTGCCTTCGAGGGAGACGTCGGCCAAGGGGACGCGGCCTTCCTCGCCCAGCTTGACCAGGCTCGATCCCAGGTCGACGTAGCGGTGCAGGGTGCTCTCCTCGACCTGGTAGAAGACCGGCCACGCGCCGTGCCGCTGGCACAGCTCCTGGAAACGCCAGCACAGCTCCCGGGCCTCTTCGTCGGGTCCTACCGGGTCGCCCATGACCACCCACGAGCGCCCCGAGACCGCGTACATGAGAAAGGCCTCGCCGCCGTCGTCGAAGAGCAGCGTCTTGTCGCCCAGGAGCGCCAGGTAGCCGGTCACCTGGGGCGAGCGGCGCGTGATGGCGAAGGCCCGGTCGAGGTCCTCTTCGGTGGGCGGTGCCGGATCCGGCGGTGCCGGGCGCAAGAGGCGGCTCACCGCCACCACCGTCGCACCGACGACGGCGACGAGGAGCGCCCGGAGCGACCGCGGCGCCTCGTCGGCGAGGGCGAAGCGCCACCACAACTCGTTCGAGTAGGCGACGTGGCGGAAGGCGAAGAGCACCAGCCAGGCGGTGGAGCCGAGGGCGACAAGCACCGCCGCCACCCAGCCGGCGGTGAAGCGCTCGCGGGTCAGCGACGCCTTGCGGTAGAAGTCGCCGTGGCAGGGCAGCAGCAGCGCGAGCATCAGCGTCAGCGCGCCGGCCTCCTCGTAGTCGAGACCCTTGAGCAACGAGACGACGATGCCGACCGCGAGGAGCGCGACGGTCATCTGGTAGGCGGCGTCGAGACGCCGCTGGAGACCGCGGGCGAGAAGCAGAAGGCCGACGCCGGCGAGGCTGCCGGCGAGGTGCGAGATCTCGATCACCGGCAGCGGCAGCAGGCGGTCGAGCCAGGCGAGACGCGAGGACACCGCCGGCGTGGCGCCGGAGACCAGCAGCAGCACGCCGGCGAGGAAGGTGGTGAAGGCCATCACCCGCGGGATCAGCGCTGGCGCCCAGCGGCTCAAGAAGCGCGCGGTGCGCTCGATCTGCGGCCGGCGGCGCCGGATCTCCACCGAGGCCAGGAGCCCCGCCGCCAGGATCAGCGGCAGCAGGTAGTAGATGGCGCGAAAGGCGAGGAGGGCGCCGACCAGCTCGGGAGTCCCCGCGGCGGGCCCCACCAGCGCCACCATGACGCCCTCGAAGACGCCGAGACCGCCGGGTACCTGGCTCACCAGACCGGCGACCTGGGCCACCAGGTAGGCGGCCAGGAAGCCGGCGAAAGGGAGATCTCGGGAATCCGGAAGCAGGAGGTAGAGGACGCCGGCGCTGAGCAGCCAGTCGAGGGAGGCGATCAGCGCCTGGCTTGCCGCCAGCTCGGGGCCCGGTGCCTCGAAGGTCCAGCCGCCGAGGCGGAGCTTGCGCCGTGTCGTGGCGGCGATCACCAGGTAGGCGACCGCGGCGGCCAGGAGCAGGATCCCCAGGGGCCGCGCCGTGCCACCGGGGATCGGGATCGACGCGGGCAACGCCGGCGGCGCCAGGGTGAGCACCGTCCCGGCGAGGGTGGCATAGCCGATCCAGAAGGTGACCAGGCAGAACGACACCACCTTGGTCACCTGCTCGGCGGTGAGCCCCCACTCGGAATACAGGCGATAGCGCAACGGTGCCCCGGTGAGCATCACCTGCCCTAGGTTGTTGCTCACCGCGTAGCCGATGAACGAGGCCACCGCGATGCGGCGGTAGGGCAGCGGGTGGTCGATCCAGCGGAAGGCCAGGTAATCGTAGGCGGTGAGAGCGAGGTAGCCGGCGAAGGTGAGCAGCAGGGCCAGGGCGATGCGCGAGGCCGGCAACGAGCCCAAGAAGGTCGCGACGTCGCGATAGTGGAAGCCTGAGAGCTCGCGGTGGAGGAGCCACAGGGCGAAGACGAAGAGCGCCGCTCCCAGAAAGGGCAGCGCGCGGATCAAGAGGCGCCTCACGCCGAGGGCTCGCGGGAGCCGGTGCGGCGGGATCCGCCCTCGCGATCGAGGCCCTCCATCAGCTCGACCTGGATCTGCTGGATGTCGAGGAGACGTTGCCACTGGTGGGTCAGCAGCCGATCGAGGCGCTCACCGAGCATGCGGATCTCGAGCTCCGCCTTGAGGTTGACCTCGTAGTCGTGCTCGGCGCGCATGCGGTCCTTCGCCTGCTGGCGGTTCTGGCTCATCATGATC
>JAGQSE010000175.1:0-5003 GCA_020439725.1 Acidobacteriota bacterium | reverse complement strand
TGAGCAGGATGAAGGGATAGGGATCGAAGGGCTTGCGGGTCAGGACCACGGCATTGAGCGCGATCCAGCCGCCGAGGATGCTGGCGAACACCAGGATGAAGGTCCAGCTGCCCCCGAAGGTCGCCACCTTGTCGGCCAGACGCTCGCCGAAGGTCAGCCGCTCGTCGAAACGCTCGTTGACGTTCTCCGCCACCAGCTCCATCTGCCGCAGCCCCTCGACCACCCGCTGCTCGACGGCGTCGAGCTCGCCGCGCTCGGCTTCGAGGAGGCTCTGGACGTAGCGGGCGCGATAGCGGTTGAGGTCCGGGTGGCAGATCAGCGAGCCCTCGCCCCAGCCGGGGTGCTCGCCCCGGATCAACTCGGAGACGGCGCTGCGGACCAGCGGCGCGGCGACCAGCTCGGCGATGGGCAGGTCACGACCACAGACGGCACAGGTGGCGGTGACGGGGTGGTGGGACCGACTCATGGGGCTCGATCCGGGGTTCTCAGCTGGTGATGCCCGAGAGCAGGCGGGCCACCCAGAGCCAGGCCGGATCGTGGATCTCGCGGGCGGTCTCGTTGAGCTCGCGGACCTCCTGGTTGATCCGGTCGAGCTCGTCGCCGTCGAGCCAGAAACCGCCGCAGCGGCCGCAATAGTCGAGGATCAGACCCGACTCGATGTTGAACTCCACCTTGTCCATCTGCGGGTTGTCGCAGTTGGGGCAGGGGATGGGCGGCCGGTCGTCGGGGTGGTCGAAGGTGTCGAGGTCGAGGGTCGAGAACTCGAGGTCGCCGGGGATCGGCTCCGCCACCTTGTTGAGCTCGCCGCGGTGCAGGAACATCCCGCCGCACTGGGGGCAGGTGTCGACCTTCGCGTCGCCGTGCTCTTCGATCACCGTCTCGCTTCCATCCCTTGGGCAGATCATCGGCATCCTCCTGGGCCACGCGTCGGGCGCGGCGGTTCTGGGTGAATCATACGTTACCGGGTCGTCCCTCTCAGACGCCGCGGGTCGTCCCCGAGAGGCGTGCCCCCGAGCCCCGGCGCTGGCGGAACAGGGCCAGGTAGCTCTCGAGGGCATCGAGGGCGAGGCGGTCCGCCGGGGTCTCGACGATGCGGATCCCGGCGCGGCGCAGATGGCGGGCGAGGCGCCGGTTGGCGAGCAGGATCTCGAGGGCGGAGACCTGGGCGAAGGCCTCCTCGGGGCTCGTCGGCGGGCGGCGGGCGAGAGTCTCGAGATCCGGGTCCCGCAGGTTGACCAGTAGCGGCCGGTGACGCCGTTCGAGCTGGAGCAGGCTGTCGCGAAGCAGCTCGCCGGCCGCGAGGTCCGCCACCGAGGTGAAGAGGACCACCGTCGCGTGTCGCGGCTCGAGGGCCAGGGCGGTCTCGGCGGCGAGGTCGTAGGCCGGCTCGGTGAGCCGCGCCTCGAGGTCGAAGAGCGCGCCGTAGGCGGCGGCCAGTCCCCGGCTGCCGGCGGTCATCCGCACGCTGCGCTCGACGTGGTGGGAGAAGGCCACAAGCGTCACCCGGTCGCCGCGCCCGGAGGCCACCCGTGCCAGCGCCAGCGCCGCGGCGAGGGCGTGGTCGAGCTTCGAACGACCGGCGTCGCTCGAGGTCATCGCTCGGCCCGTGTCGAGCAGGATCACCAGCCGGGCACCGCGCTCCCAAGTCTCTTCGCGGGTGATCATCCGGTCGTGGCGTGCCGTGGCCTTCCAGTGGATCCGGCTCGGTGGATCGCCGGCTCGGTAGTCGCGCAGCGCGTAGGGCTCGCTGCCCACTCCGATGCGGTGCATCGGCTCCGAGCCCAGCTGATGGCGGTGGGCGAGGGCCAGCAGGTGGCCGACCCGTCCCTCCCAGCGCACCTGCGGATAGACCCGGCGCGGCTCCGGCGGGAGCAGCGGTCGTTGCGACCAGGCGAGGCCCCAGGGACCGAGGAGACGGGCGGTGAGGGGGCCCGCTTCGGGCTCGCCGCGGTGGCGGGGGAGCAGCGAGTACTGCCACCGGGCCCGGCGCGCCTGGTCCGAGGGAGCGAGCAGCAGCTCGTGCCGCAGCGGACCCGCCGAGAGCGCCGGGTGGAGGGCTTCGCGCAGCCGCAGCCGGAGCGCGCGGCCGGCGGGCGCGTCGATGCGGACCGTGATCGCCGCCGCCGCGCCCTGGGCCAGCAGGGGCGGCCATTCGCGCTCGGCCTCGAGGGGCTGGCGCCGGGCGCGCAGCAGGTCGAGAGCGAAGGCCGCGAGCAGCAGGCCGTCGACACCCAGCGCGGTCCACGCCAGGGGCTCGACGGCGAGGCCGCCGACGAAGAGCAGCGAGACGCCGCCCAGGAGGAGGAAGAGCCGCGCCGAGGGCATCAGTGAGGGACGGCGACGCTGGCGGCGACGTCTTCGAGGACGCGGCGGCCGGTATGCCCTTCGAGCTCGGCTTCGGCGGTGAGCAGCAGGCGGTGCCCCCAGCAGGGCACGAGCAACCGCTTGAGGTCGTCGGGGAGGACGAAGTCGCGGCCTTCGACCAACGCCGCGGCGCGGCCCGCCTCGAGCAGCGAGAGCGCGCCGCGGGGGCTCGGCCCGAGCTCGACGTGGGGCGAGGTGCGCACCGCCGACGCCAAGCGATGGAGGTAGTCGAGGAGCTCCTCCTCGACGTGGACCGCTCGCGACGCCGCCCGGAGCGCGGCGGCTTCGAGGGGGCCCACCACCGGTTCGGGCAGGGCCCGGTCGTCCCAGCCGACGAGGGTGCCGGCGACCGCACGGCGGTAGATCTCGACCTCCGCCCCGGCTTCGGGAAGCCCCATGTCGATGCGCAGCAGGAAACGGTCGAGCTGGGCTTCGGGAAGCGGATAGACGCCCTCGAACTCGAGGGGGTTCTGCGTCGCGACGACAAAGAAGGCGCCGTCCAGGGGGAGGGTCGTGCCGTCGATGGACGCCTGGCGTTCCTGCATGGCCTCGAGGAGCGCCGCCTGCGTCTTGGGCGGCGTGCGATTGATCTCGTCGGCCATCAGCACCTGGGTGAAGACCGGCCCGCGGATCAACCGGAACGTACCCTGCTCTCGATCGAAGACGTTGGTGCCGAGGACGTCCGAGGGCATCAGGTCGGGAGTGAATTGGAGACGCGTGAAGCGCAGGCCGAGGCTCGAGGAAAAGCACCGGGCGAGCAGCGTCTTGCCGACCCCCGGCACGCCCTCGAGAAGTGCGTGGCCGCCGGCCAGGAAGGCGGCGCACAGGGCGTCGAGGACCTGCGTCTGCCCGAGGACGCACTCGCCGACGGCTCGCCGGACCTCGTCGATGATTTCCTGGACACGGCTCGCGGGGAGCTTGGGGACGTCGCTCATGGCATACCTCGAGCGGGTGCGGGGGCGTTGGCCGGCCCCGGCCCGGATGGGGTTGGGTTGGCGGTTGGATCGCGGACGAAGCGGGCGAGGTCGGCGGCGAGCTCGACCAGGTCGGGACCCGACGCGACGGCGGCGGCGCGGCGGTCGAAGGAGTCGGGGATCTCGATCCGTGGAGCCAGCTCGCGGCGGCGTTCGACGAGGCGCTCGGCCGCCGCAGCGTGGTGACCGAGGTCGTCGTGGAGGTCGCCGAGCCCCCGCAGCAGCTCCGCGGCCGAGCTGCCGCGCTCTCGCCGGGGGCGCCACGGCGGTCCGAAGCGCCGCGCGAGGGCCGCCAGACCCAGGGCGTAGAGCAGCAGCAGGTGGAACCCGAAGAGGTCGAAGGCGGGCGGCGGGGAGGAGGCCTCGACCGGCGGCAGGAGCCCGTGGGCGTTCTCGTCGAAGGCCCAGCGGTCGCCGTAGCTCGTGCGGAGCGTCTCGAGGAGGTCGGCGTTGCCGGGCTGGCTCAGCCGGCCGTTGGCGAGGGCGTCCGCGGGCAACAGCACCAGGATCCCCTGGTTGACCGCGCAGGTCAGGACCACGGGCACCCCCGCGGTGCCCTCCGCTTCCGCCTGGCGGGCGAGCTCGTCGAGGACCTCCGACCGATCGACCCGGTACAGCGCGGTGGCGCCGGCGGCAGGCTCGGGCGCCAGCTCGAGGGCCCGCACCACCAGCGGTTCGAGCCCCGCGCGCCGCAGGTCGTCCCGGGGCTCGAGGCGCCACTCCCGGTTGGCGAAATCGCGCCACCGCCAGGGCGACAGCGGCGGCGTCGGGCGCAGGGCGCGCATCTCGAAACCGAGGCGCTCGAGGAGAGCGGACTCGCCGAGTTGCAGCGGGTCGCCGGTATAGCCCACCACCAGGGTGCCGCCGGTGCGGAGGTGCTCCTCGAGGGCGTCGAGACGACCGAGATGCGGCTGGACACGCCAGGGAAAGACCGTGACCACCACTTCGCCGGCCTCTTCGCCACCGGGCAGGTGATCGAGGATCTGGACCTCGGCGCCGCGGCTCTCGAGGTACGCGACGGCGCCGCGCCAGCCGGCGGACCCCGCGGCCAGGGCGCTGGCACCGCCGGCGGCGGGCGGCGCGGCGAGCCACAGTCCCAGCAAGGCCGCAGCGGCGATCAGCGAACCGACGATCAGCAGGCGCGAGGTGCGCGCCGGGAGGCTCACGACAGCTCGCCCTCGAGGCGGTCGAGGAGCTCTCGCACCTCTTCGGGCCGTACCTCGCGGCCGCCGTAGGTCAGGGTGTCGAGCCGACGCACCGCCGGCAGCAGCTCCGGGCGGCGGCTATGGCGGACCAGCTCGCCACCGGTCCAGGACGGATCGACCTCGGCACCGCTGACCTTCCGCGCGAGCCACCACCACAGCGCGGCGAGGGCGCCGGCGAGGTCGCCGCCGGCCAGGCGGAGCTCGAGCTCCCGCCGCCAGTGCTCCGCCGGCTCGGCTTCGGGTCGGGGCTCGGTGGCTACCGGTGCCACGGCTGGCGCCACCGCCCGGCGGCCTTGGAGCCCCCGCGCGTGGCGGACGAGCATCACTACCGCCGCGACCAGGGCCGCGGCGAGCAGCGACCAGCCCAACCAGGTCAGAAGGGTCAAGGAGACCGGTAGCGCGCTCGAACCGATGGACAGCCAACGCACGAAGGGTGAGACCAAGGTGCGGCCCAACAGCA
>JAGQSE010000174.1:6659-12642 GCA_020439725.1 Acidobacteriota bacterium | reverse complement strand
CGCACCGGGTTGAAGAAGTGGGTGACCAGGAAGTGACGGCGGAAGTCCTCGCTGCGCCCTTGGGCCATGGCCGCCAGGGAAAGGCCGGAAGTGTTGGAGGAGACGATGCTGCCGGGCTTGCGCACGGCGTCGATGCGCTCCATGACCTGGCGCTTGATGTCCAGGCGCTCGACCACCACCTCGACGATCCAGTCGCACTCCGCGAGGCGATGCCAGTCGTCCTCGAAGTTGCCGATCTCGATCAAGGGAAGAAAGCGCTGGGAGTACAACGCCGCCGGCCGGGAGCTCTTCAAGGCTTCGAAACCCTTGGCGACGATCTGGTTCCTGAAACGGGGGTCTTCGAGGGTCAGGCCGCGGGCCTCGTCCTCCGGCGTCAGCTGCCGGGGCACGATATCCAGCAACAACACCGGGATCCCGGCATTGGCCAGATGGGCCGCGATACCGGAGCCCATCACGCCGGAGCCCAGAACGGCGGCCTTACGGATCTTTCGAGCCATGGAATGTTCTCTCCTTCTAGGAACGGGGAGCTGGCGAGTGACGCGGCTTTCGGATGGACCGCTTCGGGCTGTTCGGAAACTCCCCTGGGGACTGTCTCTGCGGGATGCGGAGGCGGGCCGGACGGGCCGACCCGATGCTCGCGGGGCACCGCTGCCCGCTCGAAAGCGAAGCAGGCCTCTCCATCATACCAACGGAGAAGGGGGTCGGAGCGCTCGAGAGCCCGGACCGGCCTGCGATGCGATAGGCTCGGCTCGCTTCCCCACAGGATGAATCTTGCCCGGAAGAGGCCTCCGCTGGACCGGCAGGCAGATCCGAGGCGTTCCCAAAGGAGCCCTGGACGATGTTGTTTCGCCGCCATTCCCGCCTTGCTTGGACTCTGATTCTTGGCTGGATCCTCGGCTGCTGTGCAGCCTATGCCTCGGAGCCGCCCCGATACGCTCTGCGTTCTGCTCGCATGCTCGACGTCGATAGCGGCCGGATCCTCGAAAACGTCACCGTGGTGATCGCCGGCGGACGCATCGAGGCAGTGAATCCGCCCGGCCTTCCCGAGGGGCTCGAAGTGGTAGATCTCGGCGACCGGACCTTGCTTCCCGGACTCATGGACCTCCACACCCATCTCCTGTATTCCCTGGAAGGCGATTGGGTGCATCGAGCCGTCAAGGAGAGCCCGGCGGACGCTGCCCTACGAGGGGCCCGCAACGCCGCCGTCACCCTGAAGGCGGGTTTCACGACCGTACGGGACGTGGGTGGCACCGGCTTCGCGGATATCGCTCTGGCCCGGGCCATCGACGGCGGCACGGTCGAGGGGCCGCGGATGGTCCCCGCCGGGCACTCTTTGGGGATCACCGGGGGTCACTGCGACACCACCGGCTACGCTCCCGGCATCGCCGAGGAGGGACCGGAGGAAGGGACCGCCGACGGTCCCGAGCAGATGTTGCGTGCAGTGCGGTATCAGATCAAGCACGGCGCCAAGGTGATCAAGATCTGCGCCACCGCCGGTGTGCTCTCCTTCGAGGGCCCGGTGGGAGCGCAGCAGTTCTCCTACGAGGAGATGGCGGCGGCGGTGGAGGAGGCGCAGCGCCACGGTCTCAAGGTAGCGGCCCACGCCCACGGCGCCGAGGGAATCCTTGCGGCGGTCAAGGCCGGGGTGTCGTCGATCGAGCACGGCTCGATCCTCACCGACGAGATCATCGCGGAGATGAAGCGGCGTGGCACCTACCTGGTGCCCACCACCTACCTGGCCGATGCCATCGACCTGTCCGCGCTGCCGGCGCCGATCCGTGCCAAGGCCGAGTGGATCCTGCCCCGCGCCAAGGACAGCCTGCGACGCGCCATCGCCGCCGGGGTGCCCATCGCCTTCGGAACCGACGCGGGGGTCTATCCGCACGGACTCAACGCCCGCGAGTTCGCGTCGCTGGTCGATCGCGGGATGACGCCGCTCCAGGCGATCCAGAGCGCGACGATCCGCGCCGTCGATCTCCTCGGAGTCGATGACCGCGGAGTGATCGCTCCCGGCAAGCTGGCGGATCTGGTGGCGGTGGCGGGGAACCCTTTGGACGACATCACGCAGATGTCCGAGGTGCGCTACGTGGTCTTGGGCGGTGAGCTCGTCCACCGGCCGTGAGCCACCTCCCCGGCCTCCAATGCCGGTTTGGTCTAGAATTCTACGAAAGAAGGCCAGTTCAATCGCGTCGACCTTGGAGTTACCTCCAGGGCGTCGCCCTGTCTTTTCGCAGCGAGCTACGGAGGGTTCATGGCTGACGCGTTGTATACGGAGGACGGTGTCCTCGCTCAGATGTTGATCGCCATCGGACAGGGTATGGGGCCCATTCGTGTCTCGCACGACGCGGCGATCCGGCTCTCTGTGATCAACCGAGGGACGATCTGTGACGACATGCTCTCTTCGTGGGGGGATCTTGGTACCCACGTTCTCGAAAAGAGCCGAGCCATCGGCCGCAAGATCGCTTCGGATCTGGGAAGCAGCGGTGAAACCGTGGTGTCGCCGGAGCTGGCGGAGCGATCCTGCTACGAGGTGATGGGGAGAACTCGCTCCAAGTGGTGTGGACGGGAGGGAGACGGTGGGTGAGTAGCTGGGAGGAGCCCCGAGCGGCGCGGGCGAAGGCGTGGGTGGCTGCCTGTGGGGTCGGTGAGGCTGGATGAACGCCAGGCCCTCGATCCGAGTCTTGGTCTGGGTCGCCATGATCCAGGTTGCTTTGGGCCTCTTGGTGGCTCCTTGGGCGCTCCGCCTGCCCACCACCACCGTCGATGGACATGCCTATCCACCGTCGGTGCATCTGCTGCTCACGCTCGTTTTCGCCGCCGGAGCTCTCATGCTGCTCGTCGGCGGGGCACGAGACGAACGCGCAGTTCTTCTCGGCGCGTTCTTTCTCTGTTCGGGAGCGGTGTACGCCGAACGTCTCATCGAACGGTTTCTTGGCGGTGACCCAAACCTCCCCGTGGCCTTGCTCCAGCTGCTTCTGTGGGTTCCCATCGCCGCCTTCCAGCCGTTCGTCCTATGGCGTTTCGTCGCGTTGTTCCCCCGTACCCATGCCTCGCTGGCGGTCGACAGGGTCGTCAGGACCGGAGGCAGCCTCGTCGGCATCGTGGGGGTAGTGCTGACAGTGGTCAATCTGCCGCTGCTGTTCCAGGATTGGTTCGATGGCTACCAGGCACCGGACCTCAGCTTGCTGTGGGCGCCACGCCAACCCGGGACGCTGTTTGGTGATCTCGTCGTCTTTCTGGTTGGCGTGGCCTTGGTGCTGGGGCTGTTCCGTCTTCGGGCCGATGACCGCCAGGAAGCGAGGCGGGTCCGCGTGCTGCTGGGAGCGGTGGCCATGGGATTCGGGCCCTTGGTGGTCTTCATCGCGCTCGATGCCTTGCTGCCGCCGGTCTCGCAGTGGCTCGAGAGGCCGGTCGGTACGCTAGCTTCGGGGTGGCTGATCTACCCGGCTCTCCTCTCCCTGCCCTTCACGACCGGTTACGCGGTGCTGGTCCACCGGGTCCTCGACGTACGGCTGATCGCGCGCAAGGCGCTGCGGTACGGTCTGGCCCGCTGGTCGGCGTTGGTCTTGGCGACGCTGCCGCTGCTGGCGTTGGTGGCCTATCTCTACGGCCGGCGCGACGAGTCGCTGGCGGAGGTCTTCTCGGGTGTCGACGCGGCGGTCTTCTTCGCTGCGGCGGCTTTGGGGCTCTACGTCTTCTCGCGTCGGCAGGCGCTTCTCGATGCCGTCGATCGCCGGTTTTTCCGCGACCAGTACGACGCGCGGCAGATCCTCTCGCCGCTGCTCGAGAGGATCCGCAGCACCCGCGGCTCGCGCGAGCTGGCCGAGTTCGTCACCCTGGGCATCGACCGCGCCTTGCATCTCGAGAGCATCGCGCTGCTGGTCGAGGATCCCGCCCGCGGTGAGCTGGTCGACCCGGGCCAGCGGGTGGCGCCGCTCGGCACCGCCGGTCCCCTGGCCTCGCTGGTGGCGTCGAGCCCTCGCGCCCTGGTGGTAGATCCGGAGGTGGCGCGGAGCACCCTCGACAGCCTGGCCGAGGAGGAGCGTTCCTGGATCCTCGACGGCGGCTTCCGGACGCTGGTGGCGGTGACCTCCTCGGACGGTAGCCTGTCGGCGCTCATCGCCTTGGGGGAAAAGAAGAGCGGGCTGCCGCTGCTCGGCGAGGATCGGCAGCTGCTTTCGGCCATCGCCGGTGCCACCGCACTGGCTCTCGAGCTGCAGCGGCTCACCTCGCAGCGCTCGAATGGCGCGGTGGGGGGCGCCCTCGATCTGCCGAGCACGGCGCCGGCCCAGGAGTGTTTCGGCTGCGGTCGCCTCTACCTGCCCCACAACGTGCGCTGTCCGACCTGCCAGCGAGACCTCGAGGCGGCGCTGGTGCCCTATGTCCTACCCGGCCGCTTCCGCTTCGAGCGGCGGATCGGCGCGGGCGGCATGGGCGTGGTCTACCGGGCGGTCGACCTGGCGTTGGGCAGACCGGTGGCGATCAAGACGATGCGGCGCTTCTCGGTCGGCGACGCCGTTCGCCTGCGCCGCGAGGCCCGTGCCGCGGCGGCGGTGCGGCACCCCAACCTGGCGGTGATCTACGGCGTCGAGAGCTGGCACGGCAACCCGATGCTCAGCCTGGAATTCCTCGAGGCCGGCACCCTCCAGCAGCGGATCGAGCAGGGACCGTTGGCGGTGCGCGCGGTCCTCGACCTGGGGATCGCCCTCGCCGGCGCCCTCGAAAAGCTCCACGCCGCCAACATCCTGCACCGGGACCTCAAGCCCAGCAACATCGGCTTCAGCGCCGATGGCACCCCCAAGCTGATGGATTTCGGCATCGCCCGGCTGCGCTTCGACCTGCGGCGCGAGGCGACGGTACTCGGCGACGGTCTGACCCGGGTCCACGGTCTCGAGGCCACCTCGTGGTCGGCGGACGTCACCTCGGAGACCGCCTCGCGACAGCTCGTCGGGACGCTCCACTACCTGTCGCCGGAGGCCGTCAAGGGGGAGCTGCCCGAGGCCGGCTTCGACCTGTGGGGTCTGTCGGTGGTGCTCTACGAGTGTCTGGTAGGGCACCGCATCTTCCGCGGCACCGTGCGCGAGGTCATGACCGCGATCTCGGCGGGCGACATCCCCGATCTGCGGGATCAGCGCCGGGATCTCCCCGCCGCGGTGGCCGAGACCCTGAGCCGGTTCCTGGCTCGCGACCGCTCCCGGCGGCCGGCGAGTGCCCAGGCGCTCCGGCACGAGCTCGAGCTGCTCCGGGCGCGGGTCGAAAACCCGCCGCCGGTCTGAGCTCCGCTGGGTCTCCCGGGCGGGTTTCAGCCTTCGAGACAACCGCCGATGAAGCTTCTGAGGCCGCTCAGGTAGGTCTCGCCGGTCAGGTGCAGATCGTTGTGGTCCGCGCCTTCGATGGGCAGGAAGGTCTTGGGATCTCCGGCGCGGGCGAAGAGCTGGCGCCCCATCTCGAAGGGCACGGTCTGGTCGGCGGTGCCGTGGATGAAGAGCTTGGGCACCTCGAGCCGCGCCACCTTCTCGGAGTTGAGGAACTGGTTGCGCGCGATGAGGTGCATCGGCAAGCGCGGGTAGCGATTGCGCGCCATGTCGCGGACGTCGGTGAAGGTCGACTCGACGATCAGCCCGGCGATGGACAGCTCGAGGGCGGCGTCGATGGCCACGGCACCACCCAGCGAATGACCGAGGAGGAGGATCCTCTCGGGCGCGACCCGCAAGTCGTCGCAGAGGTGCCGGTAGGCGGCTCGCGCGTCGCGGAACAACCCGGCCTCGCTCGGCTTGCCTTCGCTCCGGCCGTAGCCGCGGTAGTCGAAGGCGAGCAGGTTGGCGGGGAGGTCGCGGAGGAAACGCAGCACCTCGACGCGGACCGCGATGCTGCCGCTGTTGCCGTGGCAGTAGAGGATCGTCGGCGCAGAGCTTTCGCCGGCCGGTGCGGCGGCGGGGATCCACCAGCCGTGGAGCTTGAGGCCATCGACCTCGAACCAGGT
>JAGQSE010000174.1:1172-6538 GCA_020439725.1 Acidobacteriota bacterium | reverse complement strand
CGGTAGTCCCAGCTGGAGCAATCGGTTGGGGGTGTTGCGTTCGCTCATGGCCACGGCTCTCTGGCGGTGAGAACGAGGGGCTCGGCCGCTCTATTCCGCTCGTCGCGGCCGGTGGCGGGGCGGCCCGAGCACGTCAGAGCTCCGCCGGGGTGAAGGCGATGACCTCGAGGGCGGCGACATCGGTGCGCCGCGCCTTGGGATCGACCAGCCGGTAGTTGGCGGTGAGCAGGATCTCGCATTCCGGCGCTCCGTCGCGCGGGTAGACCGGCAGGACCTCCTCGCGCATCCCGGGCACCTCGACGGTGCGGGTCACACCGCTGCAGGTCGAGACGATCTCGAGGGTCGGCGCTTCACCGGGGCTTCTGGGCGCCACCTGCCGGCCACCGGGCTCGCCTTCCTTGGGGATGTCGAGACGGAGCCAGACGCTACCCGGAACCTCGAGGTTGAGGATCCGGATGATCCCGTCACCCTCGAGCCAGCGGCGACCGAGGACCTGGGTGTCGGCTCCCGCCTCGAGGTCGTCCCAAGCGTCGGCGAAGGTGAAGCCCGGGGCGTCGGGGCTGACCTCGGGCACCGTCACGCGGGCGATGGAGTATTCGAAGCGACCGACGAGGGTGTTCGGTCGGCCTTCGACCTCGATCGGAAAGCGCTCACCGTCGGCCGCGTGGAGGCCGGCGGTCAGGGTGTAGGCGCCCGGCGGCAGCGGCGGGCCCAACGCCGACTGGTAGAGGCGGACCTCGTCGCCGACGGGCTCGCCGACCTTCCACTCCCCGGGAAAGGGGTGGTCGAAGGTTCTCACCAGCTCGTGGTCGGAGTCGAGCAGGTGGAGGAACACCCGCACCGAGGCACCGGCGTCCAGCGCTCTCGTCGGGGTCCAGGTGAGCCGCAAGCTGCGCCACTCCGGGAAGGGCAGCTCGAGCTGGTCGGTGTCGAGACCCAGCGTGGCGACCGGTTCCGGCGCCGGACCGGAGCAGCCGAGCAGCCCCGAGGCCAGCGCAGCGGCCAGCAACAGCCCGAGGGACCTGGATGCGTGGTGGTGGCTCCGGCGTCGGCTCATGGCCGTGACCCTATCGATGCTCTCGAAAGGGGTCAAGCGAGTTCCACAGGACGTCCTCGGCCGCCTCAAGGGCGGTAGGTGGCGGAGCAGTCGGGTCCTTCCCAAACGGTCACCTGGAGCAGAGGGGCGTCGGGCAAGGCGGCGTGGAGCTCGTCGAAGAGGTGGTGGGCGATGCGTTCGGTGGTGGGGCTCAAGCGGTCGAAGGGCGGGACTTCGTTGAGGTGCCGGTGGTGGAAACGGGCCAGGATCCCGTCGAGGGCCCGCTTGATGGCGACGAAGTCATAGGCCATCCCTTCGCCGTCGAGCTCGGCCGCCACCAGCTCCGCCTCGACACGCCACGAGTGACCGTGGACCGGTTCCGGCCGGCCCTGATACGAAGTGAGCTGGTGGGCGGCCTCGAATCGGCCGCGGACGTTCAACGTGTACTGGCTCATGGGGCCCTCCCGGGTGGTCGCTCAAGGCCCAAGTCTACCGTTCGATGCTCCTTCGCGCCCTTGCGCAGGGGCTGGTAGACTCGGCCATCTCGTTCCACTCCCTCGGCCGGCGGCGGGGACCGTTGCGGACAAGCCGGTGCCGCGAGAGACTTGCTCGCCGCCGATGCCCTGGAGGGACCGACCCTAGCGCGAGCCGCCATGGAAATGCTCATCCTCATCGCCATCCTCGCCTTCATGGTGGTGGCCTTCGCCTGGGAGCTGATGCCCATCGACCTGGTGGCGCTGGTGTCGCTGGCGCTGCTGCTGGTCTTCGACCTGGTCACCCCCGAAGAGGCCACGGCGGGCTTCTCGAACCCCGCCGTGATCACCGTGATGATGATGTTCATCGTCAGCGAGGGGCTCGTGCGCAGCGGCCTGGTCAACGTCGTCGCCCACCGCATCGCGGGGATGGCGGGCCGGTCGAGCTTCGCCGCCTCGACCGCCCTCCTGGTGCTGGCCGGTGGTCTGTCGGCCTTCATCAACAACACCGCCGCCGTCGCGATCTTCATGCCGGTGGCGATCTACCTGGCCAAGCAATACCAGTTCAGCCCGTCGAAGATCCTGCTGCCCCTCTCCTACGCCTGCATCTTCGGCGGTGCGTGCACGCTGATCGGCACCTCGACCAACCTCCTGGTGTCGTCGATGGCCACCGACTACGGCATGGAGCCCCTCGGGGTCTTCGAGTTCCTGTCCATGGGCTCGGTCCTCTTCGCCGCCGGGATGATCTACACGGTGGTGCGCGCACAGTCGGTCTTGCCCGCCCGCGGCGCGGTCACCAGCCTGACCACCAAGTACCAGATGTCGGCGTTCCTGACCGAGATCAAAGTGCCCCAGGAGTCCAAGCTGGTCGGTCGGACGGTGGTCTCCGAGCAGCTCAGCGACCGCTTCCGGCTCAACGTCCTCGAGATCCTCCGGGGCCGGCAGAAGATTTCCCAGGACCTGCGCAACACGCGGATCCGCGCCGACGACGTGCTGCTGCTGCGCGGCGCCATGGAAGACATCGTCAGCTTCAAGCAGCAGTACGGTCTGCTCCTCCTGACCGACATCAAGCTCAGCGACAGCGACCTCGACGACGAGAACAACATTCTCGCCGAGGTCCAGTTGTCGCCCATGTCGAAGCTCGAGGGGCGGACGCTCAAGGAGATCGACTTCCGCCGTCGCCACGGCTGCTTCGTGCTGGCCATCAACCGCACCGGCGACTCGATCCGCGACAAGGTGGCGATGATCCCGCTCAAGCGCTGGGACACGCTGCTGGTCTTCGGGCCCCGGGGCCGGGTCGAGGGTCTCTACGACTTCGAGGACTTCGTCTCGCTCCAGGAGCGCGACCTGAGGCTCCACCTCGATCCTCGCTGGTGGCTGGGCGCGCTGATCGTGCCCATCGTGGTCCTGCTCGCGGCCACTGGGCTCATGGACATCATGGAGGCCTCGATCCTGGGGGCGGTGACGATGGTCGCGACGCGGCGGTTGCGCATCCAGGAGGCGTACAAGTCCATCAACTGGACGGTGATCTTCCTGGTGGCGGCCATCCTGCCGGTGGGTACCGCGATGAAGAACACGGGGCTCGCGGACCTGGTCGGCCACGGCATCGGCGCCGCCGGGGCGCGCTTCGGACCCTGGGCGGTGCTGGCGGTGATCTACCTGGCGACCACGCTCCTCACCGAGATCATGTCGAACAACAGCACCGTGGTGCTGATGGTGCCCATCGCCGCGAGCGTCGCGACCACCCTCGGCGTCGACCCCAAGCCCTTCCTGATGGCCGTCGCCTTCGCCGGCTCGGCGAGCTTCCTGACACCCATGGGCTACAACACCAACGCCATGGTCTATGCCCCCGGCGGCTATCGCTTCCAGGACTACATCCGCCTCGGCTGGCCGCTCAAGGTCCTCTTCTGGCTGATCTCGACGGCGGTGATCCCGCTGATCTGGAGATTCTGAACCCCCGATCCTCCGCGAGAGCGGGGGAACCCGCTAGAGCGTCAGGAGCTGCTCGACGCGGGCCACCACCATCCCCAGGGCGACGCGGTTCTCGCCGCCCTCGGGGATGATGACGTCGGCCCAGCGCTTCGACGGCTCGACGAACTCGAGGTGCATCGGGCGCACCGTGCGCTCGTATTGCGCCAGGACGTCGTCCATCTGGCGGCCGCGCTCGGAGATGTCGCGGCGCAACCGGCGGATCAGGCGGATGTCGGCGTCGGTGTCGACGAAGATCTTGAAGTCGAGGAGCCTTCGCAGGGAGGGCTCGACGAAGAGCAGGATGCCCTCGACCAGCACCACGGCGCGGGGCTCGACCCGCTCGGTTCGCTCGAGCCGGCGATGGTGGACGAAGTCGTAGACCGGCGCCTCCACCGCCTGGCCGCGGCGGAGCGCCGCGACGTGGTCGAGGAGCAAGGGGTAGTCGATGGAGGACGGGTGGTCGAAGTTGGCCTGCTGCGGGCCGTCCTTGGCGGTCCACTCGACGTCCCGGTAATAGCTGTCCTGGGCGAGAAAGGCGATGCGGTCGCGGCCGACGGTGTCGAGCACCGCCTCCGCGACGGTGGTCTTACCCGAGCCCGAGCCGCCGGCGACACCGAGGATGACTGGATTCATGGCGCCGAGTATACGGATCCGGGCTACCTCTGGCAGCCCGGGCAGTAGAAGGTGCTGCGATTGGCGTGCACCGTCCGCCGGATCGCCCGACCGCAACGCGGGCAGGGCTCGCCCTCGCGATCGTAGACCGCCAGCGAGACCTGGAAGTACCCCGCCTGGCCGTCGGCGTCGGCGAAGTCGTTGAGGGTCGTGCCCCCTTCGGCGATGGCGCGGCTCAGCACCTCGATGACCGCCTGGGCCAGCGCTTCCCAGCGTGCCCAGCCGATGCGTGCCACCGATCGCGACGGGTGGACCCCGGCGCGATGGAGGGCTTCGGAGGCATAGATGTTGCCGATGCCCACCGCCACCCGCGCATCCATGAGGAAGGTCTTGACCGGGCCGCGCCGTCCCTCGGCGAGCCGCGCCAGGACCGAGCCGTCGAAGCCCGGGGAGAGCGGTTCGAGACCCAGATGAGCGAAATGACGATCGCCGGCGAGATCCGCCGTGGGCAGCGCGAAGGCCTGGCCGAAGCGCCGCGGATCGCGCAGCCGCAACCGCCGGCCCGAGGCGAGCCGGAAGGCGAGGTGCTCGTGGGGCTCGACCTCGGTGTCGCCGGGCACCAACGTCAGGCGGCCGCTCATCCCGAGGTGGATCACCAGCGTGGCTCCGCCCTCGAGATGGATCAGCAGGTACTTGGCGCGCCGGTCCAGGGCTTCGACGCGGCGGCCGGTGGTAAAGCGCTCGAAGACCACGGGATCGAGCGGCTCGCGGAGCGCTGGCGCTCGTACCTCGAAGCCTGCGATGCGATCGCCCACCAGCCTCGGCTCGAGGCTTCGGCGGAGGACCTCGACCTCGGGCAGCTCGGGCATGGCGCGGATTCTATGCCAGCGAGGACGGCGCCGAAGGCATGAGGTCTTGACGGTAATAGGGCGTAAGGCGTAATCTAGGCGTAACATGAATCCCTACCTCGCCGCCCAACCTCTCCTGCCCTTCTTCCCCTTCGAGGCCCCCGTGGGCCGTCCCGACCCTGACTCCGAGGCGGTGCGGTGCCGCGCCGGAGTCGAGCACCACGAGCTGCGCATCCGCGGCATCCTCAACCGTTGCACCAGCCCCCGCATGCCCTTCGGCTGGACCATCAACCCCTACCGCGGCTGCGAATTCGGCTGCACCTACTGCTACGCCCGATATACCCACGGCTTCTTCGATCTCGAGCGCTGGCAGGATTTCGAGCGGCGGATCTTCGTCAAGCAGCAGGCCGCCGAGACGCTGCGGCG
>JAGQSE010000174.1:0-1115 GCA_020439725.1 Acidobacteriota bacterium | reverse complement strand
CCGGCGGAGCACCACTTCAAGGTCACCCGTTCGCTGCTCGAGGTCTTTCTCGAGACCGAGGGGCTCCAGCTCTCGATCACCACCAAGTCACCGCTGGTGACCCGTGACGTCGATCTGCTCGAGGCCCTCGACGCGCGTCACGCGGTCCACGTCAACATGACCATCACCACCGCCGATCCCGTCCTGGCGCGGCGCATCGAGCAGAACGCGCCGGATCCTCGAGCCCGCTTTCGAGCGGTGGAGCGCCTGGTGGCGGCGGGGATCGACACCCACGTTTATTGCATGCCGCTGATGCCAGGCATCAACGACGGCAGCGAGAGCCTGCGCCCCCTCCTCGAACGGGCGCGGGAGGCCGGTGCCAGCGACGTGGTGGCGAGCCCGCTCTTCCTGCGCTCGGCGGCACGCAGCCGCTTTCTGCCTTGGCTCGAGGAGGAATTCCCGCATCTGGCGGGACGCTACCGGCGGCTCTTCGCGTCGCGCGACTATCTGCGCGGGAGCACCAAGGACGTGCTGATGGCCCCGTTCCGCAGGCTGCGGCTCGAGACGGGCTTCCCGCAGCCGCGCCCGGGCCGCGGCTGAGCCTCGATTCAGGGGTAGGTGTCGGGTTCAGGCGGCGAGCCGCGCGATCAGCGTGTCGAGGGCGCCGTCGGGGTCGCTGGCCTCGCCTTTGAGCATCATCTCGGTCTCGAGGAGCTGCCAGGGAAGCAAGTTGAGGTTGCGCTCGGGCATGCGGCTCGCGGCCAGATAGGCGCGGTGCAGGCGGAAGGGGTGAAGCCCTGCCAGGGGGTTCTTCCCGGGCACGTCGAGCTCGCGCTGGAGCGCCGCGGCGTAGCTGTTCTTGAACCGCGGGTAGCTCTTCTCACCCGGCGGGATCCGCGCCACCCGCATCATCGAGCGCACCGCCAGCAGCTGGCGACAAAAGCCCGTGAGCAGCGCGAAGAAGGAGAGCCGGGTGGCGATCAGGTCGTCGGCAGTGCCCAGGTAGCGGTGCAGCCGGGCGAGGGCTTCGTCGGCGCGGCCGGCGCCGATGGCGTCGAGGATCTGCCACACGTCCTCCTGCCCGCGGTCGAGGATCGAGCCCTCGACCAGCCGGCGGTCGATGCGCCCGCCGCTCG
>JAGQSE010000003.1:766-2855 GCA_020439725.1 Acidobacteriota bacterium | reverse complement strand
TCGTCTACGCCATGTCCGAGCTCGGCCTGTCGGCCCAGGCCAAGTTCAAGAAGTCGGCGCGCACCGTCGGCGACGTCATCGGCAAGTTCCACCCCCACGGCGACTCCGCCTGCTACGAGGCCATGGTGCTCATGGCCCAGCCCTTCAGCTATCGCTACCCGCTGATCGACGGCCAGGGCAATTGGGGGAGCCAGGACGACCCGCGCTCCTTCGCCGCCATGCGCTACACCGAGTCGCGGTTGACGCGCTACGCCCAGACGCTGCTCTCCGAGCTCGGCCAGGGCACCGTCGAGTGGGGGCCCAACTTCGACGGCACCCTCGAGGAGCCGTTGCTGCTGCCGGCGCGGCTGCCCAACGTGCTGCTCAACGGCGCTTCGGGCATCGCGGTGGGCCTGGCCACCGACATTCCGCCGCACAACGCCCGCGAGGTGGTGGCCGCGGCGATCCATCTCTTGGACGACCCCGACGCCACCGTCGCCGAGCTGTGCGAGCACCTCCCCGGTCCCGACTTTCCCACCGAGGCGGAGATCATCTCGAGCCGCGCCGAGCTGTTGTCGGTCTACGAGACTGGCAGCGGTTCGGTGCGCACCCGCGCCCGCTGGCACCTCGAGGGCAACGACGTGGTGATCACCGCGCTGCCCTTCCAGGTCTCGGGCTCGAAGGTGCTGTCGCAGATCGCCGGTCAGATGCAGGCCAAGAAGCTCCCCATGGTCGACGACCTGCGCGACGAGTCCGACCACGAGAACCCTTGCCGCCTGGTCGTCGCACCGCGCTCGAACCGGGTCGACCTCGACGCGCTGATGGCCCATCTGTTCGCGACGACGGAGCTCGAGCGGACGCACCGGGTCAACGTCAACGTCATCGCTCTCGACGGCCGGCCGCGCCAGCTCGACCTCAAGCAGCTCCTCGGCCAATGGCTCGAGTTCCGTATCGAGACCGTCAAGCGTCGGCTGCGCTACCGCTACGACAAGGTCCTCCAGCGGCTCCACCTGCTGGCCGGCTTCCTGGTCGCCTACCTCAACATCGACGAGGTCATCGCGATCATCCGCCACGAGGAGAAGCCCAAGCCGGTGCTGATGGAGCGCTTCGGCATCACCGACGTCCAGGCGGAAGCGATCCTCGAGCTCAAGCTGCGCTACCTGTCGCGCCTCGAGGAGATGAAGATCCGTGGCGAGCAGGACGAGCTCGAAACGGAGCGTGACCATCTCGAGCGGCTTCTCGGCTCGCCCAAGCTGCTGCGTCGCCGGGTGCGGGAAGAGCTCGAGGCCGACGCCGAGGAGTTCGGTGACGAGCGGCGCTCGCCCATCGTCGAGCGCGAGGCTGCCAAGGCCCTCGACGAGTCCGCGCTGATCCCCTCGGAGCCGGTGACGGTGGTGCTCTCGGAGCGCGGCTGGGTGCGTGCGGCCAAGGGCACTGACGTCGACGGCGAGGCGCTGAGCTACCGGGCCGGCGACCGCTTCCTCGCCGCCGCCGCCGGGCGCTCGAACCAGCAGGTCGTCTTCCTCGACTCCACCGGCCGTTCGTACTCGCTGCCGGCGCACACGCTGCCTTCGGCGCGCGGCCAGGGAGAGCCCTTGAGCAGCAATCTGAGCCCGAGCTCCGGGGCGCGCTTCGTCGCGCTCCTGACCGGTGGCGAAGAGGAGCTCGTCCTCCTCGCCTCCGACGCCGGCTACGGTTTCGTCGCCAGCGTCGGCGACCTCCATTCACGGGTCAAGGCGGGCAAGGTGGTGCTGACCCTGCCCAAGGGCTCGCTCCCCCTCGAGCCTTCCAAGGTCGAGGACTACGAGAACGGCCTGGTGGCCGGGCTCACCGACCAGGGACGGCTCCTGGTCTTCCCGCTCTCCGAGCTGCCGCGGATGCCGCGGGGCAAGGGCGTCAAGATCCTCAACATGCCCAAGACCAAGCGCAGCGGCGAGGAGAAGCTCATCGCCGCCGTGCCCCTCACCGCCAAGGCGCAGCTACGGATCCACGCCGGCAAGCGCTATCTGAACCTCGGCCGTGGCGATCTCGAGCCCTATCTCGGGACCCGTGCCCAGCGAGGCACCAAGCTGCCCCGGGGTTTCCAGAACCCTGACCGGGTCGAGATCCT
>JAGQSE010000003.1:0-655 GCA_020439725.1 Acidobacteriota bacterium | reverse complement strand
CGGTTCGTCCCCCATCGGGGTGACGTTCCGCTCTACAACTCGTCGGGAGGGAGTTTCGGGATGAAAGTTCTGGTCGTTGAGGACTCGGACCGCCTGCGCAGGTCCTTGGGAGACGGTCTGACCAAGTCGGGTTTTTCGGTCGATCTCGCCGCGGACGGACACGAAGCCCTCGCCTTTATCCGGACTTACGACTACGACGTCGTGGTCCTCGATCTCATGCTGCCGGGGCAGAGCGGGCTCGAGGTGCTCCGTCAGGCCCGCGACGAGGGCCGTGACCTCCACGTCCTCGTCTTGTCCGCCCGCGACCAAGTCGCGGACCGCATCCGCGGTCTCGAAATGGGTGCCGACGACTACCTGATCAAGCCCTTCGACTTCGGTGAGCTGGTCGCCCGGCTGCGGGCGCTGGTTCGCCGCCGCTACGCGTGCAAGAACCCGCGGCTGCGGGTCGGTCGGGTCGAGGTCGACACCGCGGCGCGTTGTGCCCTGCGCGATGGCGAGCCGGTCCACCTGACCCCCGGCGAGTATGCAGTTCTCGAGCTCCTGGTGCGGCGGTCGGGCACCGTGCTGTCGCAGGATCAGATCCTCGACAGCCTCCACGGTGGCGAGTACGCCGTGTCGAGCAACGTCGTGCAGGTGCTCATCTCGAGCCTGCGCC
>JAGQSE010000173.1:4890-7389 GCA_020439725.1 Acidobacteriota bacterium | reverse complement strand
TACGCCACGGTGCTCCTGGACCATCTCCTGCCGGCCGGCTATGAAGAGGGACCCGACGGCTCCGCCGAGGGCCAGGAGGCCTCGCCGTGAGCGTCAGAGGCCCAGCGCGCGCTGCAGCTCGCCGAGCTTGACCTGGATCAGGCGTTCGTTCTCGGGTCCCATGCGCAGCAGGGCTCGCTGGGCGCCGCTCAAGGACTCGAGCTCGGGATCCGAATAGGCGTAGGTGACGACCCGCGGGGTGAGCGCCACGGGGCCCTCGGGGACGGGGGTCGAGCGCAACCGTCGGATGGCGCGCCGCAGCGTTTCGTCGAAATCGGTGTCGGGGTACCCGAGGTCGCGGTAGGCGGTCTGGAGCAGCGGCTTGACCCTGCGGTAGATCTGCGCCGCCCGCTCCGAGTCGATGGAGGCGAAGACCCGCGCCACCGTGTCGAAGCGGTGATAGCTCTGCGGATCGATGTGCGGCAGCCCGTCCTTTTCCATCACCTGGAAGGGCTCCGACGGTCGGAGGAAGCCCAGGTGCGTCGCCGGGTTGGTGCCGTCGGCGATGTTGTCGATGGAGGCGACGAAGCGCCGGGCCAGCGAATCGGCGCCCAGCCAGGTGGCGAGCTGGGGATTCGAGGAGAGCTGGCCGGCGAGGTCGCGCAGATAGCCGTCGCTGGCGTCGACCGCCGGTAGCTCGACGTCGGGCTCGCTGGCCGCCGGCGGTGCTGGCGCCGGCGTCGGGGTGGCCTCGGCGGCGGCGGCCGTCTCCGGCGGCGGCTCGGGCTGGCGGTGGAGGAGGTAGGCGTAGGCCAGGGCGATGAGCACCAGCGCGACGACGGCGCCGGCGATCAGCAACCCCCAGCGGGGCTTGCGGCGGGCTTCGGCGGGGATCTCGTGGGTGCCGGTCTGGTCGAGGGGCCGGTCGGCCAACCCCGTGTCCGAGCCGCGTGGCTCGGTCGAGCCGGGATCGTCGAAAGAGGTCATCTGCTGGTCCTGTCTCGCTCCGCCCGCGTCATCGGCGGGACTGTCCTACATACGATTCGCGGCGGTTTTTCGTTCCCCTCGCCGGCACCGTTTTGGGGGTCGCCGCATCCGCCACCTGGTCTTCGTCGAAGACTAGAGCGGGGGCCGACCCGGTGAGTGATCTCGAGGCCATCGCCAGCATCCTACCCGGAAACGCCACCACCGCGCTCGCCGCGGTCCGACGTGCCGCGGCCCGCCGAAGTACCTTGGGTATACTCCCTGCCGTTTTGAGAACACCCACTTCGAACGCGGCTCCTGAGCCCTTGCTACCGCGCGTCGCCGCCGGCGATCCTGGCGCGGTGGAGGAGTGCATCCGGCGCTACCGGGGGCTCGTTTGGTGGAGCGCGCGGCGGATGGCGGGCGCCGACGCGGAAGACGCGGTGCAGGAGATCTTCATCGAGCTGTGGAGCCAGGCCGCGCGGTATGACCCGACGCGTTCCTCCGAAGCGGCCTTTGTCACGATGATCGCTCGCCGGCGCCTCATCGATCGCCGCCGGCGCCTCGACCGCCGTCCCTCCGTCGATCCCCTGGAGACCGCATCCGGGGAGCTCGAGTTGCCCGCACCGGACGACGTCGAGGCCGCGGCGGAGGTCTCCCTGGCCCGCCGCGCCATCGATCGTCTCGACGCCAAGGAACGTCGCGCGGTGATCCTGTCGGTGGTCTACGGCATGTCTCATGGCGAGATCGCCCGCCACACCGAGCTCCCTCTCGGTACGGTCAAGACCTACGTCCGCCGCGGTCTGGAGCGCGTGCGCGCAGCGCTGTTTGGCGGCACCGGCGGGGAGGAGGCATCATGAGCCTCGATACGCTGCAGCGCCAACGCCTCGACGAGCTGCTCCTCGACCGGGCTCTCGGTCTCCTCGAACCGGCGGAGCGCGAGGAGCTCGACGGACTCCTCGCGCAGCTGCCGGCGGAGGAACGGAAGGAGCGCGCAGAGGGTGAAGACGCGGACTCCTGGGAGCGGGTGCTGGCTGCGGCGCAGCTGGCCATGACGCCGGCCGGAGGAGAGGCGATGCCGGCGGAGCTCGAGGCGCGGGTCCGACGAGAGGCGAGTGAGTATTTCGCTGGCCGCCGGCCGTCCGCGGAGCCGGGAGTAGCGCCGCTCGCCGTCGACTTTGCTGCGCGCGGCAGGGCGTCCGCCGGCGGCTCTGCGCTGGGCTGGTACGCCGCCGCGGCGGTGCTCGTCCTGGCGATCGCCGGCTGGTGGCTGGCGCTGGTCCCTGGGGAGGGCGAGACCGAAGAGCCCGCGGTGGTCGCCGAGACCTACCCGAGTCTCGACGCGGTGCGACTCGCCGTCGACGTGGAGGTCCTGCCGTGGCAGGGGACCGAGGATCCCGCGGCCGTGGGCGCCGGTGGCGAGGTCCTGTGGAGCGACACGCTCCAGGCCGGCTACATGGTCTTCCACGGGCTCGAGGCCAACGATCCAAGCACCCACCAGTACCAGCTGTGGATCTTCGACCCGTCGCAGGACGAGCGCTACCCGGTCGACGGCGG
>JAGQSE010000173.1:0-4824 GCA_020439725.1 Acidobacteriota bacterium | reverse complement strand
CCCGACGCTCTTCGCCGTGACGGTGGAGAAGCCCGGTGGCGTGGTGGTCTCGTCACGCGAGCGCCTGGTGCTCCTCGCTCAGCCGGCCTGAGGGCGGTCCGAGGCGAGCCCGGGGCGGACCCTCGTCTCCGCTCTCTCTGCGCGCAAGAAAAACGGTCCGGCGCCTCGCGACGCCGGACCGTGGGTGCGACAGGCTCGAGGGGTGACGCGTCAGCCGTCGCCTTGACCCTTGTCCTCTCGCTGGTGCTCGCGGTCGCGATCCCGTTCACGGTCCCGCTCGCGGTCTCGGCGGGAGTCGCGCTGCTGGCGCTCGGCATCCCGCTGGCGGTCGCGCTCGAGACGTTGGCGGGTCTGCTCGATCGCCTGCCGGGCACGCTCGAGGTCGACGCTCCGCGCCTTCTCGAGATGCTCGAGCTCGCGCTGGAGCTCGCTCCGCCGCATCTCGTCGAGGTTCGGCTCGCGAAGCTCCTTCTGCGCTTCGGCGATCTCGGCGTCGAGGAGACGGCGCTGCTCTTCGATCTCGCGCTGGGCCTCCACCAGGGCGCCCTGCTCGATCTCGCGACGGGCTTCCATCGCCTGGGCGCGGGCTCCCTCGCTCTCGCGCATCGCCTCGCGGGCGACCTGCTCCGCCTGGCGGCGCATCTGGTCGGCCTCGCGCCGAATCTCGTCGGCGGCGGCGCGGATCTGCTCGCGCTCCTCGGCGGTGGGCTCGCGACCGTCCTGGGTGTAGCGCTCGGTGAGCGCTTCGAGGCGGTGAGCAGCGGCTTCGAGCTTCTCTTCCGCATCCCGGGTCGCGGTCTCGACGGCGGCCTCGACCTTGCGCTCGATCTCGGCCTGTTCGGCGTCCTCTGCCTCCGGGGCTCGAGCCGGGGCCCGCTCGGCGTCGCTGCGGCGATCGCTGCGAGGCGTCTCCTGCGGCGCCAGGGCGGCCATGGCGAAGGGTCTCGGTGCCGGTGCCGTGTCGGCGATCCGCGGCGCGGTGGGCACCGGGGACGAGTCGGGGACCGGCGCGACCGTTGGTGCCGGGGCCACGGCCGGGGTTCGCGGTACCCGCGGCGTCGGAGCGACGCGGGGCATCGGAGGGGCGGGCGGTGTCGGGGCGACCACCGGCATCGCTTCGGCAGGCGGTGTTTCGGGAACCGGCGGCGCCTCGACCGACGGCGCCGTGGGCGGAGCAGGCGGTGCCTCCGGCGCTGGCAGGGCGGCCGCCAGCGGTGCCACCTCGGGAGCGGGCGGAGCCTCCGGGGCGGGTGTCACCGGAGCCACCTCGGGGACCGGCGGTACCTCGAGAGCGGGAGCTGGTTCCGCCGCCGGGGGTGCTTCGGGGGCCGGAGGCGCCTCGGGAGCAGGCGGGGCTTCCGGAGCTGCGCCCGTGATGGCGGGGGCCAGCGCGGCGAGGAGCACCACCGTCGCGGTGCCCGCGGGCAGCCACCAGCGCGCCGTAGAGGCGGTGGCGCCGCCGCCTTCGACCAGCCGGCGGACCCGGCGGCCGAGCCGGCTGCCCTCCGCCGCCAGCGCAGGTCCGGGCAACGGCGCGGCGCCGCCGACGTGCCAGGTGGCCACCTGGGTCAGACAGCGCGCCAGGTCGAGGGGACGCCCGGTGTGGGTCGCGGCCCAATCGTCGCAGCGGTATTCCGCGATCTCCTGCAAGCGGCGGCGGGCGACGCGGTGGAGCGGCTGGAAGAAGAAGACGCGCTCGAGGAGCGCGGCGGCCAGCTGCCACCACGGGTCGCGGCGCAGCAGATGGGCGAGCTCGTGGGCGACGGCGCTCGCCTGTTGCTCCGCCGGCAGCTCGGAGAGCGCGCGCTCGGGGAGACAGATCTCGCCGTGGCGTCCCCAGCCGCGGGCCACCGGTACCGGCAGCCGGCGGCTGCCGAAGAGTCGCGGTGCGATGCGGTGCTCGATGCGGACCAGCAGGCCGCGAAGCGCCTCGGCGGCGGCGCCGGTGGAGACCGGGCGGCGGTCCGAGAGGCGGCGGCGCCACCATAGCTGGCCAGCGACCAGGAGCGTGATGCCCGCCAGCGCAACGAGACCCCACAAGGCTACGGCGAAGAGCTGCCAGGGGAGCCCGGTGGCCGCGGCGGTGGTGCCGACGGATGGGGGGGAGACTCCGAGGACCGGCATGGCGTCGAGGAGCGCCGGATCCGCGGGCACCAGGGTGGTCGCCGGTGGCACGGCCTGGACGGCGGGGAGGGAGGAGGCGGCGGGAGCGCTCCAGGAGAGAAACGACGACGGCCAGAGCGAGCGCGCCGTGGCGCTGACCAGCGCACCGACGAGGGCCAGGCGCCACAGGCCTTCCTCCGCTGCCAGCGGCAGACGGCGGCCGACCAGCCAGGCGAGACCGAGGAGCAGCGTGCTGTGGACACCGTAGGTGAGCAGCCAGGCGACCCCGGCGTGGCTCGCTTCGGACAGGGCGGTGAGTAGCGATGTCGTCATGATGCCTCCTCCTCCTGGCGTCGCTCGATGAGCTCGCGGAGCTCGTCCAGGTCGTCGCGATCGATCTCGTGCTCGGACAGGAGGTGGCTGACGAGCGCCACCGCGTTGCCCTCGAAGAGCCCACGGGTGAGCTCGTCGACCATCGTCCGGCGGACGTCGGACTCGCTGACCAGGGGGCGGTAGAGATAGCGGCGCCCCTCGCTACGATGCCCGACGACTCCCTTGGTCTCCATCTTCGCGAGCATCGTCGCGATCGTCGTCGGCGCCAGCCCACGCTCTTCCTCGAGGGCCCGGTGGACGTCGGCGACCGCCGCCTCCCCGTGCTCCCAGAGGACGTGCATGATCGCCAGCTGCAGGTCTCCCAGGCGATGTTTGCGGGTCATGTTCCTCCCTTCGCTGCTACGGATCCGCCGGCCCTCGCGTTTCGCGTCGTGGCCGGCGGCCTTTGACTACCGTATTAGTACTACCTAGGTAGTTGATTGTCAAGCACCGCTCTCGACTGTCTACGAAAGAGACGCCGAGATGGTGTCCGCGGCTAGCCCGGGTGCCTCTCCCGCGGGCCCTTCCGCCGTGGGTGCAGGGCCTGGCTCGGCGGCGGCTCGAGCTCGCCGGCGTCGAGGCGTCGCATGTAGGCGTGGTAGGCGCGCATCGCCTGGGCGCCGAAGACCAGCATGATGGGGATGTTGACCGCCAGCATGACCCCCGTGCCGAGGGTCGAGACGACGTCGAGCTCGGCTTCGGTGCGGATCAGCGGCGAGCTGGCGGCGAGGATCAGGAGGCAGTAGACCCAGCGGTAGGGCATGACCCAGCGCGAGCCGAAGAGGTAGATGATGCCCTGCTCGCCGTAGTAGCTCCACGAGATCATCGTCGATAGCGCGAACAGCCACGCCACCGCCGGCACCAGCAGGAAGCCGAGGCCGGGGACGGCGCGGTCGAAGGCCTTTGCGGTCAGCGTGGCCCCCTTGTAGGCACGGTAGATCCCCGTCGAAACCACTTCCACCGGGGCCGCGGAGGCGATGGACGCCCACTGGACCCGGGGCCCGGAGGGGGTCAGGGCGACCTCGCCGGTGAGACGGTGCCGGAGGCTGTCGCGACCCTCGTGACGATCCCCCGTCACCACCGCGAAGACCTGGTCCCCGGCGCTCCAGGGCTCGCCCGCCTGGGCCTCGAGGGCCAGCGGCTCGAGGGTCCAGGCGCCGTCTCCGGCGGCGATCACCGCCGGCGCTCCGGCGACACCGAAGGGCACGTCCACCGGACGGTTCCAGGCACCGCTCAGAAGGATCACGAGGGCGGTGACGGTGCACACGCAGAGCGTGTCGACGAAGGGCTCGAGACCCGCCACGACGCCCTCGCTCACCGGTTCGTCGGTGCGCGCCGCCGAGTGGGCGATGGGCGCGGAGCCCTGACCCGACTCGCTCGAGAACAGCGCCCGCTGCATGCCGCGCAGGAACGCCCAACCGGCGACACCGCCGACGAAGGCCCCCTGAGCCTCGGTGGGGTTGAAGGCGCTGTAGAAGACCAGGCGCAGCGCTTCGGGCACCGCGGCGGCGTTGGTGGCGATGACATAGATCCCCGCGAGGATGTAGAAGCCGCACATGAAGGGCACGATCTTGCCCGCCACCGAGCCGATGCGCTTGATGCCGCCGATGATCACCAGCCCGACGAGGACCATCTGGACGACCCCGGACGCGAGGATCGGTACACCGAAGTACTCCCGGGTGATGTCGGCGACGTTCCACGCCTGGAACATGTTGCCGCCGGTCACCGTCGACACCAGCAGCGTGACGCAGAACAGCCCGCCCACCGCGGTCCCCACCTTCGCCCAGCCGGGACCGAAGCGAGCAAAGCCCTTCTTGGCCACCCACATGGCTCCGCCGTGGGGGTTGTCGGGATCGTTGAGGTTGCGGTAGAGCATCGCCTGCGTCACTTCGGTCATCTTGAGCGCCATGCCGACGAAGCCCGTGACCCACATCCAGAACACCGCTCCCGGGCCGCCCAGCGAGATGGCGATGGCGACACCGGCGATGTTGCCCAGCCCCACCGTCGCCGACAGCGCCGCCGACAGCGCCTGGAAGTGGCTGATGGCCCCCGGGTCGTCGCGCCGGTCATAGCGGCCGGCGATGACCGCGACGCCGTGGGTCAGCGCCCGGTACTGGCCGAAGCCGCTCCACAACGTGAACAGGATGCCGACACCGAGAAGCGTGAAGAGGACGTAGTCGTGCCACAAGACGGCGCTGATCGCTTGAAGGACCGACATCAAGGAGTCCATGGCGCTGGGTGAGCCTCCGGCCCGACCGGCGCAGGCGCCGGTGGAGCTTGGACGAGGACGTTGGACGGAGGGCCGGGATCCGGCCCATTCGAAGGCCGATTCGAAAGCCGATTCGAAAG
>JAGQSE010000172.1:287-2056 GCA_020439725.1 Acidobacteriota bacterium | reverse complement strand
AGCCCGCCTGCGTCGTCGTCTGCCCCACCGAGGCGATCCTGGTCGGCGATCTCGACGACCCGACCTCACGGGTGGCCCGGATGGTCGGGAGAGAGCCGCTGGCCGTGCGCCGGCCCGAAAAGGACACCCGGCCCAAGCTCTTTTATCGCGGCGCGCACCAGGCGACCCTCGACCCGCTGGCCGCCCGCCGCCCCGCCGGCGACCTCTTCTTGTGGAGCGAGCAGAAAACCGGCGGCGACCACGTCGTCTCGGGGCACCCCGCTGCCGGCTCGAGCGCGGCCGCCGTCCTCGCCTACGACGTGCCGCACCGGGCGCCGTGGGATTGGCGGGTCAGCCTTTACACGCTGACCAAGGGTGTCTCCGCCGGCGCCTACCTGCTCACCGCCGCCCTGGTCGCGGTCGGCGTCCTCGACCCGGCGGGTGCGTTGTGGCGCTGGGTGGCGCCGGTCGTCGGGCTGGTCTTCCTGGCGCTCACCGGCGCGCTCCTGGTGTGGGACCTCGAGCACCCGGAACGCTTCTACCTGATCTTTACTCGCCCCCAGTGGAAGAGCTGGCTGGTGCGCGGTGGCTTCCTCCTCGGCGGCTACGGCGTGGTGCTCGCCGCCCACCTGGTGATCACCGCCACCGGCGCCGAAGCGTGGCTCGGCCGGCTGTCGCTCGTAGGCGCGCTCCTCGCCATCGCCACCGCGGTCTACACCGCCTATCTCTTCGCCCAAGCACGCGCTCGCGACCTCTGGCAGAGCCCGTTGCTGCCGCCGCATCTCTTGGTGCAGGCGTTGATGGCGGGAGCGGCGGTGCTGCTGCCGGCGGCGGCCTGGGTCGAGGTCGCCGCCGCACCGGCGCTGGCGACGGTTCTCGCGGCGACCGCGGTGATGCACCTCTTTCTGGTGGCCGGAGAGGTCACCCTCGGCCATCCCACCGCTCACGCTCGCCGCGCCATCGAGGAGATGACCCGCGGCCGCTTCGCCGCCTGGTTCTGGAGCGGCATGGCGCTCGCGGCGCTGGCCGTGGCGGCGCCCTGGCTCGGCGTCCCGGCTCTGTCCGCCGCCGTCGCCCTAGGCGGCCTTCTGGCCTTCGAGCATGCCTATGTCCAGGCCGGTCAATCGGTCCCTCTCGCCTGATGCCATGGCCGACTCATCCCCCGGAGATGCCGTGAAGCCCCGACACCCCAGCCTCAGCGATCTCGAACAGCGCGTCTCCGCCGCCCGCGCGGCCACCGAGGCGCGCGGCGAGACCTTCTACCCGGGCCCCAGCCGGGTCCACCTGGCGAGCTTCCCGCCCAAGGAGCGCTGGGACGATTGGGTCGAGCTCGATTCGAAGGCCTGGCCGCGGCGGGTCGAGAAGCGCAGCATGCTGGTCCCGACCACCTGTTTCAACTGCGAATCGGCCTGCGGCCTCCTGGCCTATGTCGATCCGGAAACGCTGACGGTGCGGAAGTTCGAGGGCAACCCCGAGCACCCGGGCTCGCGCGGCCGCAACTGCGCCAAGGGTCCGGCGACGCTCAACCAGATCACCGACCCGGACCGCATCCTCCACCCCTTGAAACGCGTCGGGGCGCGGGGCGAGGGCAAGTGGCAGCGCGTCGGCTGGGAGGAGGTCCTCGACGACCTCGCCGGGCGGCTGAGGAAGGCCCTCGAGGAAGACCGCCACGGCGAGGTCATGTACCACGTCGGTCGGCCCGGCGAGGACGGCTTCACCGAGCGGCTCCTCGCCGCCTGGGGAGTCGACGGCCACAACTCGCACACCAACGTCTGCTCCTCCGCCGCCCG
>JAGQSE010000172.1:0-229 GCA_020439725.1 Acidobacteriota bacterium | reverse complement strand
TCAGCGCCCACCTCGAGACCGGCCACTACTTCAACCCCCACGCGCAACGGATCATGGAGGCCAAGGCCGCCGGTGCCAAGCTCATCGTCCTCGACACCCGGTTGTCGAACACCGCCACCCACGCCGACTTCTGGCTGGCGCCGCAACCGGGCTCGGAGCCGGCCATCCACCTGGCCATCGCCTCCTACCTGATCCGCGAGCGCCGCTACGACCGCGACTTCGTCCGCCG
>JAGQSE010000171.1 GCA_020439725.1 Acidobacteriota bacterium | reverse complement strand
GTGATCGAGATCAGGTTGGTGGGGACGTAGGCGGAAAGGTTCTCCGCCTCGGTCTCGATGATCGGCAGGGCGGTGAGCGAGCCGCCGCCGAGCTCCGGGCGCAGATGGGTGGCCCGCTCGAGCAGGCGCGAGTGGATGTAGAAGACGTCTCCGGGAAAGGCCTCGCGACCGGGTGGCCGGCGCAGCAGCAGCGAAAGCTCGCGGTAGGCGCGGGCATGCTGGGTCAGGTCGTCGTAGACGATCAGCACCTGGCGCCCCGCTTCCATGAAGTGTTCGGCGATGCTGGTCGCGGCGTAGGGAGCGATGTAGGTGAGCCCCGGCGGATCGTCACCCTCGCTCACGATCACCACGGTGTGATCCATCGCGCCCTTGTCCCGCAAGGTGGCGACCGTCTTGGCCACCGCGGAGGCGCGCTGGCCGATGGCGCAATAGACGCACAGGACGTCTCGGCCGCGCTGGTTCAAGATCGTGTCGATGGCGATGGCGGTCTTGCCGGTCTGGCGGTCGCCGAGGATCAGCTCGCGCTGGCCGCGGCCGATGGGGATCAGCGCGTCGACCACCTTGAGGCCGGTCTGAAGCGGAACGGTGACCGGTGCCCGGTCCATGATCGGTGGGGCGGGCCGCTCGATGGGGAGGCGCTCGCAGCCGACCAGGGTCTCACCACCGTCGAGAGGCCGACCGAGCGGGTCGAGGACGCGGCCGATCAGGGCGTCGCCCACCACCACGTCCATGACCCTGCCCGTACGCTCGACCTCGTCCCCGGCGTGGAGATCCCAGTAGTCCCCCAGGAGCACAACGCCGACCTCGTCCTCGTCGACGTTGAAGGCGATGCCGTAGACGTCGCCGGGGAAACGGACCAGCTCGTCGAAGCCGACGTTGGCGAGCCCCGAGACCTTCGCGATGCCGGTGTAGGTCGTCTTGAGGGTGCCGATCTCGCGCGGTTCGAGCCGCGGCGTGAATCCCTCGAGGACCTGGCCGATACCCGAGAAGGTGCGGTCGAAAACCTCCTCGAGGCTCCCGGAACCTTGCGGAACCTCCGGACCTTCCGGCTTTGCGGGACTCTCCGGGCTCCTGGGGGCGAACTCGAGGGGCGCCCCCGGGGACGCGTCATCGGCTCGCGGGCTCATCTTTCGGCTCCGGTCCGGCCCCTTGGTTTGCCGGCGTGCCGGTGAGCAGCTCGTCGACACCCTTTTCGAGGGAGGAGAGGTAGTCGGCGACGCTCCACGCCAGCTTCTGTCCGCCAGCGGCCAGCTCGATGCCAGTCACCACCTCGGGCTTGGTGACGAAGGAGAGCTCGATCTCCGCCGACAGGGTCTCGCCGAGCGCCTTCTCGATGTCGGCTCGTTGCTGCTCGGTCAGGTCGAAGGCGCTTCTCACGAGCGCCGGCTCCGACGCGGTCTCGAGGGCCGCCGCGAGACGCCTCTTCGCCGTCTCGTCCATTTCTCCGAGGCGCTGGGTGAAGACCCTCACCATGCGCTCCTCGAGGTCCACCGAGGCGAGATCCACCAGCGTCTTCTTCGCGATGGCGAAGACCTCTTGCTGCGTCCGTCGGCGCAGCGCCTGGCTGAGATTCTGGGCCTCTCGTCGAAGCGCCTCCTCGCTTCGGGTGCTGGCGTCCTGGGCCGCCTTGCGGGCCTGCTCGAGGATGCGCTGACCCTCCGCTTTGGCCTCGCCGGTAGCCCGCTCGAGGAGCGAGGCCCGCTGCCGATCGAGCTCGGAGAGCTTGTGCTGCAGCTCGTCCCGGTCCCTTTGCGCCTCGGTCCGCTTGGCATCGGCGTCGGCCAGCTCGGCGGCGATCCTCGTCTCGCGGGCGTCGATGGCGCTCAAGACCGGGCGGTAGAGAAATCGCCGGAGCAACCACACCAGGATCAGGAAGTTCAGCGCCTGGGCGCCGACGGTGAACCAGTCGATGAGCATGGCTCAGCGTCCTGCGGCCTGGGTGACGACGTGGTTCCAGAATGGGTTGGCGAAGATCAGGATCATCGAGACCACGAAGCAGTAGATGGCCGTCGATTCGATCATCGCCAAACCGACGAAGAGCGTCCGCGTGATGGTGGACGAGGCGTCGGGTTGCTGGGCCAGCGAGCTCAGCGCCGCCGCGATGGCGCGGCCTTCGGCCAGGGCCGGCATCATGCAGCCCACGCCGGTGGTCAATCCGGCGGTGACGATCGAGGCGATGGCGATCCAGGTGATGCTGTCCATGGTGTGTCCTTTGGCGGGTTGGTGGCAATCTCAGGGCGTCAGGTGCGGGGGAGCGCCGTCGGTTCGCCCCCGGTCTCGGGATCGGAGTGGGTCGTCGTCGCGGGCTTCTCGGTGCCGGCAGCGGCTGCGATGTAGACCGCGGCCAGGATGCTGAAGATGTAGGCCTGGACCATGCCGGTGAGCAGACCCAGCGCGGTCATGGCGATGGGGAAGAAGAACGGCGTGATGGTCAGCAGGATGGCGAGGATCATCGCGCCGCTCATCATGTTGCCGAACAACCGCACCGCCAGTGCGAGGGTGCGCGACATCTCGCTGATGAGGTTGAAGGGCAACATCAACGGCGTCGGTTCGAGGTAGGACTTGAGATAGCCGCCCAGCCCCCGATCCTCGATCCCATAGAGCGGCACCGCCACCAGCACGCAGAGGGCCAGCGCCGCGGTGGTCGAAAGAGACGCCGTCGGCGGCTCGTAGCCGGGGAAGATCGTGCACAGGTTGGCGACGGCGATGAACAGGAAGAGGGTGCCCAGAAAGCCGAGGTACTTCTTCGGTTGATGGAGCCCGATGCCCTCGATCTGCGTCCCGATCCCCGTGACGAGGATCTCGAGGAAGTTCTGCCAGCGGGAGCGCTCGAGCCCCGTCGACAGCCGGCGCGTGATCAGCCACGCGCCGAGGGTCAGCAGCAGCATCAGCCCCCAGGTGAAGACGATGGTGGCGTTGAGCTTCAAGAAGCCGTGCTGCCAGAAGACGATCTCGTCGGGGCTAAGGTGCATGGCTCGCCTCCCGCTCCGGTATCGGGTGGGCGTCCGGCGGCGAGCCCGCTCTTCGCGACCTGGTCAGCGCCTTGACGATCTCGCGGGCCACGACGAAGCCGAGCAGAGCCCAGAGCAGCCGCTGCCATCGGCCGTCGGCGATCAGATAGAAACCGCCCACGGTGGCGCCGGTTCGCACCAGGAAGCTGCCCAGGAAAAGCAGCGCCGGCCGCCTTGACGAGACGCCTCTTCGCACCGTCCACCAGAGACCGCCGAAGAAGAACCCGCCGAGCGTGGCCCCCGCGAGGCCCGCCAGGATCCAGGTCGTCACCTCGTTCATCGTTCTTCCTCCCGGTCTCCGTGTTCCGCAGCCTCTTCGTCGGCACGCATGGCCCGGTCCTCCTTGGCGACCCAATGCCAGGCGTTCCAGCAGCCGAGGACGAGCCCCGCGACCAGCAGCGCCAGGGTCCACGAGTGCTCTCCCGATCCGTGCTTGTCGAGCCACACGCCGAGCGCCACCCCCAGCAGGGTGGGGACCGACACCGACCAGCCGATGAGCCCCATCATTCCCAGCCCGAACCACACACCCTGACGGGATCTCCGTCGTGCCCGAAGCTTGCGCTCCGCCCTGGTGCCGACCTCTTCGGCGACCGAGGTGCCTCGCGTCGGGGTGCTGCCGGCCGGTGGGTCAGGCATGGCGGAACCTCGCGAAGCGGTGGAGGAAGCCGGACTCGAGCCGGGCCATCACCGTGCGCACGTTCCGCTCTTGCTCGTCGAGGGTCAGGAACTCCTGCTCGACCGCCGCGCGCAGCCGGCCGAGGTCGCTGCCCGCCAGCGCCCAGCGTACCGAGACCAAGACGTCTCGGCCCGTCTTGACCAAGATCCCTTCGTCGACCGCCAGGTAGGCCTCGCCCTCGGCCGCGGTCTCGTACAGCAGGATCCCCGGCGGCAAGGCGGCGACGCAATCGAGCCGGCGGGGCAAGAGGCCGAAGGAGCCCCGCCGCGTCTCGGCGACGATGCGCGACACGCCGGTCTTCTCGGCGAAGACCTGGAAAGGCAGCAGGACCTTGAGGTTCATCAAGTCTCGCGACATCAGGTCTTGGGGCATCACAGATCCCCCGGGAGGGTCACCCTCTCGCCTCCTGCGTCGGCTCGGCCGGCGGCGGCGGGACCTTCGCGACGGTCCCCCCCTTCCCCTTTGCCTCGTCGATCGTTCCGATCATGTAGAGCGCGCTCTCCGGGTAGTCCTTGAACTCATCGCGCAGGATCCGTTCGCAGCCGTCGAGGGTGTCCTCGAGGGCGACGAGCTTGCCCGGAAGGCCGGTGAAGTGCTCGGTGGTGAAGAAGGGCTGAGTCAGGAAGCGCTCGAGGCGTCGGG
>JAGQSE010000170.1 GCA_020439725.1 Acidobacteriota bacterium | reverse complement strand
TTGTCAAAAGTGTGAAGTTGCCGAGACAGAGCGAGCAGCGCGGTGGCCCCTCCCTTTGCAACGATCGGGAGGGGGCAAGATTGCAATTCGGCTACCGGACAGGGTCCGGCTGCCATTGCCTGGGCGCAAACACGCCCTAATCTTGCGAGGGGGACCGCCCCCCTCGACCCCCGGCGCGGTGCATCCAGAAAGTCTAGATTTTTAACAGTGGCTTAATACTTAGCGGCGTAGACTGACCTCTCTGGTGCCGTACCTCAAGCGGGTCAGCAAGACCCCGGCGGTCGAAGCTCTGTACCGCCGGACACAGTACTGAGCGCTCTTTTCGGTATTGGCGAGGATCCCCAAGCACAGAAGAAGTCCTGCTGTCAGGTGATCCCGGCTGCCGAAACCACCGCTTCTGCGTTGATCAGGGGATACGGTGCTGGCATTGCCCTTTCACCCTCTTCTCAATGCCTCTGCACGGAACCTACACGCACCGCGTGACCTGCAACCTCTATCCCCACCAGCACGAGCTACTCCTCACAACCGCCCGCAGCTTCGGCGCCAAGCTGGCTCCGTTTCTTCGCGATGCCGCCATGGCCTACTGCCAGCGGCGAACGATGCTTCCCGAGTCACTCCAGAACCATCTCGGTCAGCTGATCCAGGAAATCCGCCGGGTCGGTACCAACCTCAACCAGATGGCGGCCCACGCGAACTCGTTCCAGCGGGTCACGCACCAGGACCTCCGCAACGCCGGCAGGCTGGTGCTCACGCTCGAGCGAGTAGTCAGCGTGCTTCAGAAAACCCTCGAGGATCTCCCCAGTAGCGACAACGCCTCCCATGATCATCAAGTCGATGGCGCGTAAGAGCATCAGCTTCAGCCAGCTGCTGAGCTACATCGACCGGCCTCAGGAGACGACTGCACCGTTGCTGCACAACTTCGGCGGGCACAGCTCTTCGGAGCAGATTCGCCGCGAGTTCCTGCACAACGCCCACCTGTTGCCCCCGCGGAAGAACGGGAACGTCCTTTACCACGAGGTCCTCAGCTTCGCGCCGCAAGACCGGGAGCAGCTCAATCCTGGCGCACTGCTCGACCTGACCCGCCGGTACCTCGAGCTGCGCGCTCCCTACGCCCTCGCCTACGGTCGGGCGCATCTCGACACGGCGAACCCACACGTCCACCTGGTGATTTCCGCCAACAACGTCGGCAGCGCGAAGCGACTCCGGCTCTCAAAACAGAGCTTCCGAAGGGTGCAGCAAGCACTGGAGCGCTACCAACGCGAGCGCTACCCAGAGCTGGGTCACTCGCTAGCCCAGGAACCACGCGCGCGGAAGAAGGAGCGCGAGACCCGGGCAGAGCAGGAACGGAGGAGGCGGGGCGAGTCCACACCCTGCCGAAAGGATGTGGTTCGAGGTGTCGTCTTACAGGAGCTCGCTGCCTCGTGGTCTGGTCCTGAGCTCTACCAACGACTCTTGCGCCACGGCCTCCGCCTGTACCGTCGCGGCCAAACCGTCGGCGTAGCGGACGCGCAATCTGGAAGACGCTTCCGGCTGAAGACGCTGGAGGTAGCGAAGGCCTTCGACGACGCCCGCCGCTCCTGGCAGCTCAACCCACAGCAAGTCACGCCGTCTCCAGACCGATCCCGAGGTCCACCGGGCCAGGACGAGCGCGCTCCCGAGCGCGGGCGCTAACCTCTCGCCCCCCCTTTCTGCCCTTTCATCCCTCCCTCATGTCTCCCTCCGCCTTTGAATCCCACCATCCCCATCTCAGTACAGCCGCCAACGACGCCGTCGACACCGCCTGCGCCCGTCAGCTCGAGCTCATCGAGTACCGGCTCCGCTACGACCCCCGCGCCACGCTCGAAGAGTGCCGCGAAGCGCTCGAAGACTGGTCCGTCGACGAATGTCTGGTTCTGGACCTCGATCTCGACGACCAACTCACTCTGCTCGAGAACTATGGTGACGACTACGGCATCGACCTCGCCGGTGTCACTCTCGACGATCTCCGTACCCGCATCGAGTCTCTGAGCGCCCTCGTCGTCACCTATCTAGGCGAAGACCGCGCCCGCTCAGCCTTCCAGGAGGTCGAAGACCTGCTCGAGGAGCACGACCTCTCCCTCGACAGCCTGCTCCCCGACAACCCGTACTCCTGCTTCCCACACCACGCCGAGCGGGACGAGCCCCCGTGGCAGGTCTATGAATACCGGAACCTCGAAGGAGAAGGGATCGATGCTGATGTGTATGAGTTGGAGGTGGCGGGGGTGCGGTTGTGGGTGCGGAAGCAACTACGAGAAGCAGAGCAGACAGTGGACGATGACGGCTAACGGACCTGAAATGGAAGGCTCGCATCGACGCTGCCGCCACTTCACCTGTTGCGGCCTCAAGGCCTGCTCCTACTGAAGATAGAGCGGGTCCAGGTCTGGGGAGCAGCTCTAGGGCGGAACCCGGCTCCAGCCCATCGAACTTGAACCTGCTAGTATTGCGCAGCCCCTCAATTGCTGCCTTGCGCTGTTACTGGACACCGCGTGCCCACGCGTCTGCCAGAACACGGGCCTAGCGCCCGCTGCTGTTCGACCAGAGGTCTATATGAAGATCCAACCGGGTGAGATCACCGCGAAGCTGCAGCTCTGGAATGAGGGAGATCCCGAAGCTCTCGACCAGCTCATGCCCCTGGTCCTGGAGGAGCTCAGGCGCTGCGCCTACTTCTACTTCAACCGCGAAGACGCCGATCACACGCTGCAACCCACGGCGCTGATCAGCGAAGTCTGCCTCCGCCTCATGAGCTTGCGGAAGGTGCAGTGGGAGAACCGCAGGCAGTTCTTCGCATTCGCCGGCAAGCTCATGCGCCGGGTGCTGATCGACGCGGCAAAAGTTCGAAAAGCTGCCAAAAGAGGCCGACACGTCGAGATCGTCTCGCTGACCGGCGGGATGGATCGCGAAGCGGCCGCCTCCGTTCCACCAGCAATCCTCCTCAGCCTTCATGAAGCCCTCGAGCAACTCGAAGCCCTCGATCCCCTAGCCGCCCAGATCGTAGAGCTTCGCTTCTTCGCTGGCCTGACCGGCGAAGAGACCGCCACAGCCCTGGGCATCTCCCGTACCACCGTGACACGAGAGTGGGCCATGGCAAAGGAGTTTCTGGCGCGGGAGCTCGGCGCCCCAGTTCCAGCCGTCTCTTGAGATCTCCTCGTTGGCTTGCGCCAGGAGCCTGCCCCTTTGCGCCTCGTAGGTACAAAGCAGCATGACCTTCCAGCGGAGCCCTGAACATGAAGCTTGAACACTGGGAACAAGCAAAGAAGATCCTCCCCAAGCTGCGGCAACTGCCGGTCGAAGAGCGTCTGGCCTTTCTCGCTGACGTTTCAAAAGGGGACCCAGAGCTCTTCGAAGAGCTCCATAGCTTCCTCGACGCCGATGCTGAAGCAATCTCCTTCCTCGACGCCCCTCCGATCCGGCTGCTTGAGGAGGAGCTCGCCCCTCTTTCCGAGGGTAGCCAAGTAGGTTCCTACAGGCTAATAAAGACTCTCGGCACCGGGGGGATGGGGGTCGTCTACTTGGCTAGACGGATCGGCGAAGAGTTCGAGCGTGAAGTGGCGCTCAAGGTCCTTCAGGTCGGCCAGACGAGCCCCGAGGCCGAGAAGCGCTTCCTTAGGGAAATGGGAATCCTTGCAAAACTCCATCACCCTAACATCGCCCGGCTCTTTGAGGGCGGCCGCACGGACGATGGCCGACTCTATTACCTCATGGAGCACGTCGAAGGTCAGGCCATCGACAGCTACTGCCGAGAACACAGGCTATCGCTTGAGCAGCGCCTAAGACTCTTCCAGAAGGTCTGTGCAGCAGTACAGTATGCCCATACTCAGCTAGTCGTTCATCGAGACATTAAGCCCTCGAATGTGCTCGTGACGGAAGACGGAGAGCCAAAACTCCTCGACTTCGGCATTGCCCGTCCTCTCGAGGAAACTGGAAGTGCCCCGAGGGTGCCAACCGGAACCGGGCACAAGCTCTTAACTCCTGAGTATGCAAGCCCCGAACAACTGTCTGGCCAGCACATCGGTACCCAGAGTGATGTCTATTCTTTAGGCGTGCTGCTATACCAGCTACTTTCCGGAACAAAGCCTTTCCGCGCTGCAGGCCAGTCACTGGAGGAGTTCCTCCAGGAGGTTCTCCAGAAGCCACCAGCACCTCCAAGCGTGGCAGCAGCAGGCACCCGAGTTCCCCGTGAGGCAGTAGGAGCCCAAAAAGGATGGCAGCGCCACCTCAAGGGCGATCTCGACCGGATCATTCTAGTGGCCCTGCGAAAAGAGCCCGAGCGGCGATACGGATCTGGTCAGCAACTCTCCGATGATCTCGACAGATACCTTGAAGGGAGGCCAGTCCAAGCCCGAGCTGACACCTGGGGATATAAGGCCGGGAAACTCGTCGGGCGACATCCTTGGAAGATTGCTGTAACGGCCCTGGTCATCCTCGCGAGCGTTGCGTCTTCCTTCGTCATGACACAACAAAGAGATCAGGTGATACGCGAGAGGGATCGTGCTAGGGAAGCAACAACCTTCTTGGTCAATCTCTTCCGTGAAGCCGACCCCCAGGACATCAAAGCCTCGAACATCAGTGCACTCGAACTCCTTGAACATGGTAGCGAAGTGTTGCTAACAACTAGCACAATGGATCCGCAGCTACGGACCGACCTTTTAATGAGCATAGGCAGTGTGTACTCGGACCTCGAGCTTGCGGAACAAGCTCTCCCGCTCCACCTCGCATCTCTGGAGGCACTGCGAGCCGCCGGAGAGACTGAGACAGCAGAATACGGTGAAGAGCTGAGTAACACGGCACTTACCTACTACTACATGGGAAGGTACGACGAGTCCGAAGAACTTTACCGACAGTCGTCAACAGTCTTCGACAAGGCGTTACCTTCAAAATTTGATCAACGAAATGCCTCCCTCAAGAACAACTTCGCGGGCCTTCTGCTTGCTCAAGGCCGTCACGAGGAGGCCGAGGAGCTGTTCCGTGAGGCACTAGCTCTGCGGACTCACCTTCTTGGTGCGCACGATCCTGAAGTACTCGAGGCAAAAAACAACCTTGCCGCGACGCTCACGATGCAAAGCAAATACGAGGAAGCAGAAGCGCTCTTCCGAGAGTTACTTGCCATACGCCAGAAAGAGCTAAGCCCAACGGATCGGAACCTCGCAAGCTCCCTCCACAATCTCGGCTGGAACCTCTCCAGCCAGGAACGCTACGAAGAAGCCCTCGAGTTCCAAGAGCGTGGCCTCGACATAGAACTCCAGGCCTTTGATCTTCCCCATCCCTCGGTAGCACGGACGCTCCTCAATATCTGCGGAACTCTGGAGAAGCTCCTCCGCCAAGAAGAGGCAGAAGAAAGGTGTCGCGAGGCCGTCCAAATGCTCACCGCCGTGTACGGCCCTGATCATCCTGAAACAGCGATCGCTCAACACAACCTCGCCAGAACACTCTTTACCGCTGGCAAGTACAACCAGGCACTTGAAGCTTGCGAGGCCGGGCTCGCTGGAAGAAGAGCAAGCCTCCCGGCTGACCATCCCCATATCGCTCACAGCCTGAGCCTTATTGGAGAGATTCGCGAAGCACAGGGATTCTTCAAGGAAGCTGAAGCTATTCATCGAGAGTCACTGGAAAGGAGACGGGCCTCAAGCGCTGGCCAGGACCATATAGATCTCCTCAATGGGATTGAGAAGCTTGGTTACTTCCTGAAACGCCGGGGGGAGAGCCAAGAGTCTCGCCAGCTACTCACCCAGGCTACTGAGCTCTCAGACCGCCTCTTCGGACCCCAGAGCGAACGGTCAAGAACTCTTCGAACTGCCCTGGAAGAGCTCCACTGATCTGGACACCTCACCAAGAGCTCGGGGCACTTCCCACGCCACCGTGACGCCGGAGCGGCCCCCTTACCGACTAGCTCTTAGTGCGGCAGCCCGCATAGTACCACCTCGAACCGATTCCCTCGTCTCTCGTGTTTCCTTGAGCCAAGAATCTGCTCCTTTGCGCCTCGTAGGCACAAAGGAAGCACTGACCTTCCTATGGAGCCCTCACGATGAAGCCTAAACACTGGGAACAAGCCAAGAAGATCCTCCCCAAGCTCCGGGAGCTTCCGGTCGAAGAGCGTCCAGCATTTCTCGCTGAAGCCTGCAATGGGGATCCAGAGCTTCTCGAAGAGCTCCAAAGCTTCCTCGACTCCGATGCTGAAGCAATTTCCTTCCTCGACGCCCCTCCTGTCCGGCTGCTTGATGAGGAGCCCGCCCCTCTCTCTGACGGGAGCCAGGTCGGCTCGTACCAGGTGTTGAGGATTCTCGGTTCTGGAGGGATGGGGGTCGTCTACCTCGCCGCGAGGACCGACGATGAGTTCCACCGCGAAGTAGCGCTCAAGGTACTGAGGCCCGAAGCCCGGGATGAGGACTCGGATCGACGCTTTCGCCGAGAGATGGCGATTCTCGCCAAGCTCAACCACCCCAACATCGCCAGGCTCTACGAAGGCGGCACCACAGAGGACGGTCGGCTCTACTACTTGATGGAGTATGTCGAGGGCCAGCCCATTACGGACTATTGCCGGGAGCACGACCTTTCGCTGGAGCAGCGCCTCTCGCTCTTCTCGAAGGTCTGTGAAGCGGTTCAATACGCCCACCAGAACCTGGTGGTCCATCGGGATCTCAAACCCAGCAATATCTTGGTCACCAAGGGCGGCGAGCCAAAGCTCCTAGACTTCGGGGTGGCAAAGCTCCTTGAAGAGCCTGGTAGCACCACCGAAGCCCTCACGGGCGGGAGCCTCAGGCTCTTTACCCCCAAGTACGCCAGCCCAGAACAGATCTCAGGTACCTCCCTGACCACTGCCAGCGACACCTACTCGCTCGGTGTGATTCTCTACGAGCTCTTGGCCGGAGTTCCCCCCTACTCCTTCGAGAATCAGGATGCAGCGGCGATCCACCAAATCGTCTGCCAACAGACTCCACTCCTTCCTAGCGAAGCCAGCGCTCCGGCGCCTGACTCTGGCCAGGATCCCACCGCGCTCGCCTTCCGGAAGCGCCTCCGAGGCGATCTCGACACCATCGTGATGATGGCAATCCGGAAGGAGCCAGAGCGGCGGTACGGTTCTCCTCTACAGCTTTCCGAAGATCTAGACCGGTATCTAAAAGGTCTGCCGGTCCAAGCCCGCGACGACACCTTTGGCTACCGTATAGGCAGATTATTCAGGCGCCACCCTGGAAAGTCCGCAGCCATCCTCCTGGCCATCCTCTTGAGCCTGAGCGCCGCCTGGATCATGAAAGAGCAGCGTGATGAGACGGCCCGAGAGCGAGACCGCGCTGAAATGGTCAGCGAGTTCATGGTTGGGATATTTGAGGCTGCCAACCCAGACGAGAATCAAGGCTCCGTTATAACAGCCCGCGCCCTCCTCGACGCGGCTAAGGATCGCGTGTTAGCAAGTTCCGATCAGGACCCAGAGACAAGAGCCCAGCTCCTGGTCCCTCTCCAGCAAACCTATGGCGCTCTTGGGCTCTATCAAGAGAGCCTTGCCCTGAGTCAGACGCTCTTGGACCTCCAAAAACAAGCGAGTGGCCCAGAGAGTCCGGAAACGGCCAGAGCCCTAAACCTCCTCGGCTTAGCAGAGAACCATACTGCGCAGTACGAGCTGGCCCTCCGCCACCTACTCCAAGCCGCACGCCTCTGGAGCACTCTCGAAGGCCCACAAAGCCTAGAACTAGCCTCAACGCTGGATCACCTGGGCCTTGTCTACCGTAACCAAGGTGACTATTCAGCATCGGCAGAGGCCCACCAACAGTCTCTCCAAATTCGCCAACAACACCTACCAGAGTCTGCCTCTCTGGTTGGCGATAGCCTCTTCAGCCTTGGAACAGCTCGGCGCCTCCAAGGAGACTACGCGAACGCCCTTCAAACGCTCGAAGAAGCTCTTGAGTGGAACCAGAACACCCTCGGGCCGGACCACCCCAATACCCTCAATACGCTCATCGAGCTCGCCGTTCTCTATCGCAGAGTAGAAGATCCCGGGAAATCTGAAGACGCCTTCGTGAAAGCACTCGCCTTAGGACAAAAGCTCTATCCTGACGGTCATCCCTCTATCGCCAGCCTTCTCAACAATTATGGAATCTTCAAGGCACACCAGCTCGACTACGGACACGCAGAGCAACTCTACAAACGCTCAATCGCTATGGAGAAAAGTCTCCGCAAGGAGAGCCACCCCAATATCGCCAACACACTCGGCAACCTTGCCCTGATTCTCCAGAAACAGGAGCGGTACCCAGAGGCAAAGGATGCCTTCGAAGAAGCCTTCGAGATCTACAGCCAGTACTTGCCAGAAAATCACCCGCGAGTCTTATCGGTTCGTGCCAGCTATGCCTACTTCCTGTGGCTCAGCGGCGAGGGCGAAGCCGGAATCCGCCTGTTCGAAGAGGTAGCCCAACAGAGGCGCGCCGCGTATGGCGATGACGCGCCTATCATCGCCTCCGACCTTCAAAACCTAGCTTTTCTCCGACAGAGTCAGGGGCAACTTGCCGAGGCCGAGGAACTAGCCCGTGAGGCCCTTTCACGCGACTCCGGGACTTTCTCGCCTAGGCACTCAGCCATTGTGCGCGATCAACACCGCCTCGCCTCGATTCTTGAAGAGAGTCAGCAATACGAGGAGGCAGAGGCGCTCATCGCAGACGTCCTAGACGCTCTTTCGAGCCAGTCGTCTCCAGACCCTCTCAAGCTGGCTGACGCTCGAAGCATTCTCGGCGCCTGCATGGCCGGCCGAGGCCTCACTAAAGAAGCCAGACCAATTCTCGAGGAGAGCTATCTCGCAATTAAGAGTGAGAAAGGAGCCGACGCATGGGAAACCAAGACAGCAGGCAGCCGGCTTCAGAGGCTTACCAAGAGGCCATCCGAAAGTCTTTGACATGAGGCTGAAAATGCTCCAATCTACCACTAGTAAATCCAACAAATTGATTCCCACCAAGAAACCCTCCGCATCAGCGACCTTCAAAGTGCGCAGCTTGCTCATCATAGCAAGCCTCTGCCTGTCACTAGTTCTACCAGGCTGCAATAGCAAACTAGAAGCAACCCCATTAACAAGCCAAACAGCTGGCAGAGAGTTTCGGCTCAGCAAAAGTAAAGCACGGAATGAAACGTCCAGCACAATGAAGCAAATAGAAGTCTGGAAGACCGAAAACAGCGCAAAGCGAGACCAGATATACTCTGAGATCCTAACTGACCCAGACACAGCCCTAGCTATTGCGCCCACACTCTTACGCTCAAGTGATCGAAAAGATCAAATCTTGGCCTTAAACTTACTCCGCGATATTGGAAGCACAGCGGGAGCTTCAACATTAGCAACCACTGCCCAGGCTGCCAATTCTCTGGTTCTTCGCGCTGAAGCCATCTTTCTAATTAATCACCTACGAGCGGAGTCAGCCTCAGAAACCTTACGGTCGATTCTCAACCAAGAAGAGGAGCCCCTTTTGATGGCTGCCTCTCTCTACGCTCTCGGAACAATTGGGACGAACCAAGACACTGCACTTTTCAAGAAATACCTCCATAAGCAAGGACCCAGCATGGAAGGAGTGCGAATCATGAGCGCAGTAGCACTCGCCAGGCGCGGCTCAGCAGAGGGTCTAGAAGTTCTCTTGACGGGCTCCTTTAGCCAGAGGCCCCGCTACCAGAGATGGTCGATAGAGGGACTAGGTCTCTTGCAGAATCGAGAGGCTAATCAACGGCTCCTGGGGATACTAAATGAGCCAGATAGCCTGGCCACTGGCCCAGCCGCCGCCGCTCTTGCTCAACATGAGCTTCTTCGGCATTCAGAGCGAGACCAAGCAACCAAGCTCGCAACGTACACCGAGAGCCAGGACGAATACCTATCTGCTTGGGCATTCAATGAACTCATCAGGCTCCCGCTAAGCATCTCGGAGTCTGGGCTTGAAGAGATAGTGCTAAAAAGGGGCCTTTTCGCATTAAGGGCCAATAACGTACTCCAAGCCCGGAGGAGAAATCCGTGAGACCTAGGAAACTAAGGAATAGCAACGCCGCCACTCTTCTCTTTGCCTCCACAGTCCTCCTGAACGCTTCTCTCTCTGAGGCGCACGAAGATACTCATACGCACCATAGCCTGAGCCAATCCGCACTTGCCCTGCTCGAAGCTGCCATTCCTGAGACCTTTTTTGACCAGACAGCACAAGACCTGATAGCCCTCGGAAGCGTTCAAGAAGACTCTATACCACAAGTGGTCGACGACAACTCAATTGCCCCCTTTTGCTTTCACTTCTTCAACCCACATACGGGACGAAACGACCTCCTCGATGTACATTGGGCACTAGGGCGCTTTTGCGGGAATCTCTCCTCACCACCTTCTGCAGCTGATATTGCGACTGATCGGTGGAACAGATCCATCAGCCTATACCCAGATCCGGAATCTTTCCATGAGCTCGGGCGTGCGCTGCATCTTCTCCAAGACATGACCTCCCCAGCGCACGTAACAACGGATGCCCATGGCGCGGTTGAATGGGCGGCCTGCGGACACGGCGTTGGCAATGGAGATGATTTTGAAAACTGGGGCTGGTGCGCCGAAGCTAGCAGCTTCCACATCCTCGACTACTTCGAAAATAGTTCTCCAGACACATCGCTAGCGATCCAGCTATTCGGACCACAACCAATAGTTCCAGGAGAGGGCTCAGCCCGAGACTTCATTGAAAGCGTATCATCCCTAACATACCAGCTGAGCACTTTCTATGGAGAATTGAATTACACTGACCCGCCTCCAGTGACAGAACTCTCTGAAATGTTCATGGTGGACGAGTACAACCTAACCCTGCAAGGCTGGAGAATTCAGAACATTGGATACTGGTACGATAGTATGTCATGCGAGCACAGCCAGTCTGACAGCTGGTGGCCAATGGAGAATGAAGACGGATCGACCTCAGGAACGCAGTGCAATCTAGACGACCTCAGAGACGGAACCGGCTACGCGCGGTTTTTTGCTCACATCGAGAACTCAGCTGGAGCAGATGGCCTACTGACGCCGAGAGTATGGAGAAAGGCGGGCTTCTTCTACAGCGACCATAATCAGGAGACTCTACTCAGGCTCTATGGAGATATCTTCTACTCAGCAGCAACGAGTTATGGCGCAGGCCTACTTCAAAAGTTCTGGCAGGTCTGCGGAACCATTAATGACAACTTCGATGAGCGCAGAGAGATCGCTGGCAATACCGGCTCCACATCTGAGACAAATATCTGCGCCAGCCGCGAAGAGGGCGAGCCCTTCGACCCAGCAGGCATTGGCAACAAGTCGCTCTGGTGGCAATACACACCTCTGGGTCACGGCGAACTGACGATTTCGACATTAGGGAGTAGCTTTGACACATTCCTAGGGGTCTACGTTGGCGTTAGAGTACAGAATCTCCTAAGGGTCGCCTTTCAGAACGCTCCCGACGCAACGGAAAATCTCTCGTTCCCAGTACTCCCAGGCAGTCCTCTCATGATTGCTGTTGACGGACACCATTCATCAGGAGATGTTCAGCTGTCGTGGTCCTTCACCCCCTATGCATCTGATCTGGAACCAGGCAGTTGGTATGAACCGTTCACTCTCTACCTTTTCTGGCACGACATAGTCCAAGGAGACCAGGACGGCCTGTTCTGGCCTGCTCGGCCTGCTACACGAGCCGAGGTGCTGAAGATGGCTTATGAGGGAGCGGCCAGATCCGTCGACACAGCTGCTCCGAATCCCGGCTTCCCAGATACACAGGTGAACGATTGGTTCTACAGCTATGTCGCTGACGCTGTCCAAAAGGGCTTTGTCGAAGGCCGCGTCTGTGCGAATGGTGTATTTGGATTCTGCCCCCATGAGCCCGTCAGCCGCTATGAAGCTGCCAAGACTATCCATGCCGTCTTCGAGGCTGTGGACTACACGGCCGTCGGCATGGACGGCTCATGCCCGGGCGGGACTGTCTTGCCATTTGTCGATGTTGGCCCGAATGCCTGGTATTGCCTGGGCTCTTCGTGGCTCGCGAACAACACCGCGGTTTGGAACAACGAGCTGGAGGTGCCGATCGCTGCAGGGTACAGCGTCCAGGGCTTCGGGAACTACCTTGGCGGGGATCAGGTAGATGCCAACGGTAACCTTCTCGCTGTGCGACCGATCAATCGGGCAGAGATCTCGAAGATCATAGCCAATGCAATGAACTTCAAAGACACAGGAGGCAAGGATCTCCCATACCTCCCTTCGTCGCTAACGGAAGGCCGCAGCCAGGAGGGAGCCAGCAGCCTGTCGATTGTTACGCTGGGTAAAGATTACGAGCAGGTCTACGACCCCACAAACCCTTCTGCGCCTTCTCCTCCCACTGCTAGTGGAGGCAACTATCAGGTAGTCAGCGAACCCGTGCCCATGAGCGGGCCAGATCTCGACGCCGATGGCGACGCAGTCTTCTACAGCTGGTCAGCAACCGGCGGCAGCTTCACGACGACCCGGCCCGCGAATTTCTCCCAGGTCATCTGGCATCCTCCGAGCGTAGGCACTGATACGACGTTTGTGATCAATGCGACCAGCGGTGATAGGCGCGGAAAGGTGGGGCGAGCTCGCTTCGAATTCACTGTCCGGGGCTCCAGCTCAAACGCTTCTCCAACCGGCTCAATCACCTCGCCCACAGGTACCGTGACCGGCGATGCACTCGTAGGAGCTACCGCCGGAGACACCGACGGCCTCGCAGCCGTCAGCGTCACCTTCACCAGCGGAGGCCCAGAGCTATTCCTCTGCGGAGGCACTAGCGCTGCCTGCTCTGGCACGAGCGGCTCCTACACGGCAAGCAACATCGACCCTGCAACCTACGGTGCGAGCCCAGGTACCGTCTCGATGGAACTTTGGGTAGAGGACTCAACGGGCGAAAGGGCGATCGCGGACACCCACTCCCTCACCTACGACCCACAGCTGCCAGGCGATGGCTTCACCCTGACCGTCATCAAACAAGGAGACGGAGACGGCACGGTGAGTGGGGACGGAATCAACTGTCCTCCTGGATGTGACTCTACTAGCGCAGTAGTCCCAGAAGGGAATTCGGTCACGATTACAGGGTCTGGATCTCAATTCGTGGGGTTCTCGGGAGACATCTGCTACGGCGCAGATCCTTGCATTTTGACGCTATTCCGAGACCTAACTATCCGGGCAAACTTCATAACACCTGAGACGTTCCAAGTCACAGGAAGTATTCCTGCCAACGGCGACACGGGGATCTCCACCAGCGACAACATACGAATCACCTTCAACCGGGACATCGTTGCTGGACCAAACCTCGATGCTGTGACGCTCGTCAATTCGGAGGGCGACCCAGTGCCTTTCTACACGACGATCCAGTCATCCTCTCGGCGGCTGATCCTCGGCCCCGCGAACAACTTTACCGAAGGCACCTCATATCAGGTTCACATATCAACTGGTGCCGTTCAGGACTTGGGTGGCGAGAACCTCCCGACCGCCTTTGACTTCGGCTTTACGACTGGATCAGTTGGCGACCCGCAGCTCTTTATCAGCGCCTATCCGACCAACATCATGGAGGGAGACGAAACTACGGTTCACATCTGGTTTGATCGCCCACAATCATACTTACGAACGGTCAGTTTGCAGTCCACGCCAACGGGGCAATTATTTCACCCCATGGAGCTGGACTTTCGCCCCGGCGAGATCGTCAAAGAGATACAAGTAGGCAGCAATCGAGATCACTCAAACTTCTCAGACGTCCCAGTCGCCCTGCAGGCATCTGGCCCCGGGGGCCTGGCGAGTAGCTGGTCATTCCAAGTCAGAAACTGGAGCAATATCGTCGGGTCCAACTTCAAATTCCTTGCCGGGACGATGATCCAGGATGACAACAATAACGGCATCTTTGAGGCCGGCGAGGACGCGAGATTCCGCTTCGAGTTCTACAACGACAGCAACTCGACGATCCTCAACGTCGAGGCGGCCCTAGAAATCGTCAACCCTCCCACCTTATCCCGCCTCCGTATTCTGGACGACTGCTTCCTCGGGCGACTGGATCCAGATGAGGTCGACTACTGTGATGTAGATATCCGATCGTATGATGATGTCCCTGAAGGAGCATACGTCCTCAAGCTCGATGGCAGGATTACTCCAGGGGGAGGTCTCGACTATTACGAGTTCGATCTCGCGAACAGCGCGCTGGCCGACTACAGACTGTACGCCAACGGCGTGAATGAATACACAGTCTCACCCGGAGAGCTGGTCGTTTACCCCTTCGTGGCGAGGAGCCCCGGGGTGGGCTTCGACATTCGGCTTCCGCTGGTCCGCTTTTCGACAGAGATCGATGGCTCGCCAGTTACCCTGGCAGAAGCCTATGTGGATGTTCGTGAGCCGATTTCTGACGAGGAGCCGGTCCCAGCTCGCTTCATCGCTCCCAGTACGCCAGGAGCCTACACGATCACTGGGAAGATCAATCCGGACGAGGAGATTCCGGAGTCTACCTACGCCAACAATGCAACAGGATTCGTTCTCGTTGTCGCAGGCCCCAACCAACCCCCAACCCTGGATCCTCTGGGAGGCCCCTACGCTGTCGACGCCGGCGAAACGCTCAGTTTCACCGCAACCGCATTCGATGCCAATGGAGACTCTCTCACCTTCAGCCTCGGCTCGGGGAGCCCTGCTGGAGCTTCGATAAATCCCACTACGGGAGCCTTCTCATGGACTCCTGAGTGCGCTCAGGCGCTCCAGAGCTATCCCATCGAGATCCTCGTCGAGGACCCAGACCAGGCTACGGACTCCGAGGTGATCACTGTCGAAGTGGGCTTGGAAGCTGACCTGATGATGAGCCAAACAGCCAGTACTTCTCTGGCAGTTCCGGGGGAGGAAATCGAGTTCACGCTCGAAGTGACGAACCAGGGACCCAGTTGTTCAAGCGGGGTCACCGTGACCGATGCCTTCCCGATGACTCTGAGCGATGTGCTCTGGGCCTGTAGCGCAACGGCGGGCTCAAGCTGTGCCGGCACCGGCGCTGGTGACCTGCTCGACTCCTCGGTTAGCTTGCTAGCCGGAGGAACCGCCACCTACCTGGTTACAGCCACCATCGTGGAAGGCATCGACGGAAGCGTGGTGAATACGGCGAGCGTCACAGCTCCCACGAACTCCGTGGACCCGAACGGCAACAACAACTCTGCTTCGAGCACCATTTCCCTGCGAGACGTGGACTATGGGGATGCCCCCAATGCTGCCCTGGGTCAGCCTTGGTCCTTCCCGACCTCCCTCGCAGAGGACGGAGCTCGCCACGGACTCCACGCCGCGCTGCACCTCGGAGCTAGCATCGATGGCGAGCTCGACGGTCAGCCGACCTTGGCTGGCGACGGAGATGACTTGGGAGCGGCCAACGACGAGGACGGGGTTACCTTCCCGGCTGAGCTCGTGCCCTGCCAAGACGCAACCGTCGAAGTGACGAGCTCAGGCCCCGGTCTCCTGGATGCCTGGATCGACTTCGATACCGATGGCGCCTGGGCGATGCCGACTGAGCAGGTCTTTGTCAGCGAGCCTCTGAGCGCTGGAACGAACCAGCTCACGGTAGCCGTCCCATGCGATGCCACTCCTGCCGGATTGGCCTTCGCCCGCTTCCGGCTAAGTACCGCTGGTGGGCTCACCCCTCAGGGGCTGTCTCTGGACGGAGAGGTGGAAGACCACTCCGTGCTGATCGCGCAGGTCTTCTATCCGCTTTCGGTCTCCAAGGATGGAACCGGTGGCGGCACGGTGATCGCTTCCCCCAACGGTATCTACTGTGGCTCCGACTGCAGTGAGGACTATCCGGTGGGAAGCCAGCTGACTCTGAGCGCAACGCCGGACGTAGGCTCCACCTTCCTGGGTTGGAGCGGTGACGGTTGTAGCGGGACGGGCCTGTGCTCGATCACAATGGATGGAGCTCACGCCATCACAGCGACCTTTGGGATCGCTTCCTACCCGCTGCTAGTCGAAAAGCTCGGAGACGGCGCCGGCCTGATCACCAGCTCACCCACAGGGATCGACTGCGGGAGTGACTGCTCCGAGTCTTTCCTCTACGACACCACAGTCACCCTGACTGCAACTCCGCAGACGGGTAGTACGTTGATCGGGTGGAGCGAGCCCGCCTGCCCGGGCACCGGACCCTGCGTGGTCACCATCGACGCGGCGAGAGCTGTCTCCGCAGAATTCGGTCTTCAGCAGTTCTCTCTGACCGTCACCAAGTCCGGAGACGGAAGTTGTGGGATCACTAGCGACCCTGCGGGGATCGACTGCGGCACGGACTGCGCTGGTGACTTCTTCTTCGGAAGGAGCGTCACTCTCACTGCAACCCCGGATCCGGATAGCGCCCTCACGGCGTGGAGCGGGGCCTGTACCGGGACTGGGCCCTGCGTAGTCACGATCGGCGGAGCTACGGCAGTCAACGCCGAATGCGGCATCGCCGAGCTGAGCCTCGATGTGACCAAGACTGGGGCCGGCGATGGCCTGGTGCAAAGTGATCCGGCTGGAATCGATTGCGGCAGCACTTGCTCCGCGGACTTTCTGTTCGGAACTCCGGTCATCCTCGCTGCCTCGCCGAACAGCACTTCCTATCTGGCAAGCTGGACCGGAGGAGGCTGTAGCGGCACCGGAGACTGCCTGGTCACGGTCGAAGCACCGATGAGTGTCGCCGCTGAGTTCCGGCCCACCGAGATCTCGGTCACAGCCACCGGAGACGGCACCGGAGTCGTCGTCAGTGATCCCCCTGGTATCAGTTGCGGGACGGATTGTTCCGAGGTCTTTGCGCGGGGTACAGTCGTCGAGCTAAGCGCTTCGACCGATGTGGGCTCGGTGTTCTCTGGTTGGGCGGGTGCCTGCTCGGGGCTGACTCCATGCTCGCTCACGATCGAGACCTCTCATGCTGTTTCGGCCTCTTTCGGGGCGAACTGTACGGACGATGTCGAACGCACGAGAGTCAGCTGGGTCCCAACCTCCGGACCCCAGGATAGCGGCACTTCCCGCTGGACAACTTCGTCCTTGGACGCCCACTCAGGGCAGCGCTCCTGGTTCGTGAATGACGAAGAAGCCGTAAAGGATCAGATGCTGGGGCTCAGGTACGCACTCCCGGTTTCCGACTCGAGTGCGGTCCTCAGGTTCTACCAGCGTATGGACACCGTCACCGGTGCGGCCGGAGGTGTTCTCGAGTACTCCGTCGATGGGGGCGGAGCCTGGTTCGACATCCTCGAAGGGGACGGAACGAGCGTTCCGTCCAATCCGGGCCGCTTCATCGAGAACGGCTACAACACCATCCTGTCTGCCTGCTGTTCGAACCCGCTTCCGGGACGAGACGCGTGGACCGGCCCCGCCATCAGCTGGCAACGGGTCAGCGTTGATCTTGGAGACCTCGCTGGCCATGACGTCCTTCTTCGCTGGCATTTCGTCTCCGACGAGATCGGCGGCGGACAGGGCTGGTGGGTCGACGACCTCATCATTCTGAACACGGATCGGTGCCCGTTGCCACTCTTCGGCGACGGCTTTGAGTCCGGAACCACAGACGCTTGGACGGTCGTCAGTCCGTAGTCCCAATCCCTGAAGTCGACGAGAGCCGAGGGCGATCTGAATAGGTTGCTCTCGGCTCTTGCTTTCTGGAGCACCTTCAAGCCCATGTCCATTTGGTATCGAACCGCAGCCATACCGGCCGCTCCTTTCCCGACAACAACACCGCCTCCCCCCACCGCATCCTCCGCACCTGATCCGCCGTCATCAGCGGAACAGCCACCGTCCGCGCCCGGTCACTGATCCCCCCGAAGACCGTGTCGTACTCGGTGCGCTTGCCGAGGGCGCGTTCGACGTACTCGGCGGTCTCGAGGTCGAGGCCGCCATAGAAGAGCTTGTTCGCGCACCCGCCGGAGAAGATCGTGCGCGCCTCGTCGGGGCCATAGGTGGCGCGGAGCTGCGAGAGGTCCTGGAGAATCAGGCTGATCGAGCAGCGCCGCTTGCGCAGCGTGGTGATGACACTGGCGAAGTTGTGGACGTAGCCGAGGTTTCCGAACTCGTCGAGGAGGAAGTAGACCGGCTCCTCCTCGGCGCTTCTTCCGCTCACCAGGCAGTGGTTGAAGCATGCGGAGTAGAAGAGGTTGAGCAGGGGGCCGAAGTAGCGGATCTGGTGCTCGGGCACGATCAGGTAGATGGCCGTGCGCGCCTGTCGAAGCGCTGCGAGGTCGATCGTGTGCTGGCCGGTGAGCTCGCAGATGTCCGGATCGCTCCACAGCTCCAGCGCGGCGCGGGCGCTGGACACGATCGATGCGGCGACCTTGGGGTCTTGGCCCCGGAAGGCCTGGTACTCGCTCCAGACTCGCGGCTCATCCGCCAGGTAGCGAGCCATGAAGCGCTCGAAGTCGTTCGAGTGTGCAGCACCGCACCGATTAAGGAGGTCGCGAAGATGGCCCATGGTGTGACGGCGGGGATCTTCGAGATGGTAGAGCGCGGTGAGCAGAACGAAGAGCACGTTAATCGCCGAAGTTGTCCAGAAGGGATCCGCTGAGCGCCCCTGCGTCGCCATGCCCAGCTGCGTCGCGAGCTGACGAAGCTCCTGCGCGGAGCGCCAGCAGGCCAGCGGGTTGAAACGAGCGCTTTCCGCCAGCCGCGCCGGCTGCAACACCTGAATGCCGAAACCCCGGTCGCGAAGCGGTCCTGCGGTGTGCTGGTAGATCTCGCCCGAAGGGTCGGTGACGACTACGGAGCCCTCGACCTCGAGGACATTCGGGATGACGTAGCGGGTGGTCTTCCCAGAACCGGTCGGTGCCACCAGCACCAGATTCTTGAACGAGTCCTGCCGGCTCAGGCGTTGCCGGCGCCCCAGCACGAGTCCACGGTGCCGCGGATGAAGAAAGCGGCGGCGTTCCCACGAGTGCATGAAACGCGCGTCGCCATGCAGGCGCGAGCGGAAGATCCCGAAGAACCAGCGAAGGGGCGCCCCGAGGAGGCGGGCCAGGTGGAGAGGAAAACGAAAGCGCAGAAGGAAGCGGTGAGAGATGAAGGCAGGCTACTTGACCGGGACTCTGGTGCTGCGGGTTTCGGCGGCTCTCCCCCGCCGGCAAGCCCCGATCTACACCGTCAACTCACAGTGCGACAAGAGGGATTCTTGGTCCCTACTCGATGGAGCTCCGCCAATCCTCGACGCGCAGCTGCGGCTCTAGCTCGCGCAGCTTCGAGAAGAGCTGGTCACCGCTCACCAGAATCGCCTCGAGGTCGAGAGCGGTGGCGGCGAGGAGGAAGTCCGACGTGTGGCGGCTGGCAGCTTTCGAAGTGCTACCGACGCTCTGCTCGTAGCGGGACCGGAGCTCGCCATAGCGCCGCGCACCGCTGAGCGACAGCGGCAGGATCTCGAAGACGTCCAGGAAGGTCGCCCAGGTACGCCGCAGGGCTTCCTGCAAACCTCCCTGAGCCTTGGCGATTCCGTGTTCGTATTCGTAGGCCGACACGACCGAGATACCGACCCGGTCCGTCGCCGCGAGACCGCCGAGACGCCGCCGAACTGTCTCGAAATGAGGCTTGGCGCGGTCTTCCGGCGCCGTCAGGACGTTGCCGTCGAGGAGGTACAGGGACACGTCGGGCGTTACAGTGCCAAGCGAACCTGACCGAGGAGTTCCTCAGCGTCGTCAGAGAGGCCATCGAGGAATCCCTCGCCAGCAAGACGCTCAGCGAGAGCCTGCCAGCGGGTCCCTCGCGCAACGGAGGCTTCCGAGTCGAGCTCACCAAGAGGCTGGAAGCCGTATTGCTTCATCTTCGCGGCGAACACCACCTCGGCGTCGCCGGCCAGCTCAGCCGCCTGCCTGCGGGAGATATGTCCCTGCTGGTACAGGCTCCCCACGATCAGGTAGCGTGTACGCTCGGGGTCGTTCCGCAGCTCTTCCGGCACCGTGGCGGTCTCGGGGAAGGTGACGACGATGGAGCTCATAGAGGCTTCCTCCTGCGCCATCCCGCCTTCGAGGCAGACAGCGCGCCGTCGAGGCGGCAGGCCACTCGACTTTCCAGGGATTTTAGCAAAGCCCTCGCAGGCGACCTGGCTCCTAGCCCGGAAGCGCCCGCGCGACAGCTTCCTTGCCCTCGTCGCCCACGAGGAACTCCTCGAGCGAACGGCCTGCCTCCAGCTCGAGCCGCAACCACCGCGCCATGCTTCCGCATCCCGCCCAGGTCTCGCCCGTCTCCGGGTGACGGTACTTCGGCTTGACCCGGCGGGACGTCTCGACGCGGGGCCGCCGCTTCCGCTGATACCCGTCGACCCACGAGCGCTTGAGGAGCGACATCCAACGGCCACCACGCCCCAGGATCAGATGATCGAGCAGCCGGAGTCCCACGATGTCCGCGGACTGCGCCAGCCGCCGGGTGAACGCGACATCGGCGGCGCTCGCGGTGGGGTTGCCACTCGGGTGGGTGTGGAAGATGACCACGCTCGCAGCTCCCTGAAGTAGCCCCTTCCGGAGAATGGGGCCGGGCTCGACGCTCATGCGGTTGAGCGTCCCCCGGAAAATCTCCATTTCGCTGAGCAGGCGGTGCCGGGCATCGAGGTAGAGAGCGCCAAGGACTTCCTGGTCGCGATAGCCATAGCGGAGGTCGAGATAGGTGACGAGGGCTTTGGGCTGCGAGAGCGGCCGCCGCTTGGGGATGCGCCGTTCCGCGAGCCGGCGTCCGAGCTCGAGAGTCGCCATGACCATCGCGGCCTCGGCCGCATTCAGACCGTCGCGTTCCAGCAGGTTCTCGCCCGCCAGTACCAGCTCCGACCAGGCATCGGGGCCCGCGAGGAGACTCTCCGCGACAGCCTCCGGCATCTCCGAGCGGTTCCCGAGAATCACGGCGAGGAGCTCCGCGTCAGCAAGCGACCGCGGACCTCGTTCGAGCAGACGGTGAAGAGCGTCTCGAGCATCCATCGCTCGATCCTCTCACGACTTCAGTCGGTCGGGCTTCCGGAGACCCCCTCCCCGCCGCCGCCTTCACCGAAGGGGAACAACGTGTCGAGCACGGTCGTTCCGCCAGGCACGGGTGACGCTGGGCTTGTCGTCTCCCGGTAGGATCGGCCGTCTGCGATGCCACTGGCCGCAGCGACGAGGCCACCATCGAGAGCGGGCAGGGCCGGTACGGTGTACTGACCACTCGCATCCGTGAGGGTCACGACAAAGGCCGTATCCGAGGAAACGACGACCTCGAAGTCCGGCACCGGTTCACCGGCCTGATCGAGAACGATCCCGGTCGCGGCCGTCAGCGGATCCCCTCCGGCCTCTGGCGCCAGAGTGATCGCTCCTACATCGGTATCCCCGATCGGGTTGGGGAAAACATTGGGCAGCTTTCCCGTATGGACGACGGTGCTGAGCGTCGCTTCGGCAGACAGGAAGAACTGGCTCCCCGGGTAGACCGGGAAGCGCGTGAAGACGAACTCACCCGCACTGTCAGTTGTGGTCTCCTGACGAACGAACCGGTCGTGTAACCCTACCTGAGCATCGGGTACCGGATTCCCCAGGTCGTCCTCGACCACACCCCGCACGAGCGTCCCCAGCGCGGAGTAGTCCAGAAGGAGGACGCCCACATCGACGACATCGCCCGGGAAGGGCGCGATCGGGTCGGGGAGGCTGGCGCGCAGCTCCTCGCCCGCCTCGAGCGCGATGGACGAGATCGAGAGATCCCCTTGGGCGGCGGGAACGTCTTCCAAGAGGAAGAGGCCGCTACCATCGGTCAAGCCCGTCACCTGCGTCCCTTCGAGCGTGACGGCAGAAACCGTCGCACCGGCGAAGGCTTCGCCCGTGGGACCCAAAACCAACCCTGTTGCCGACGTCAGCGGATCGGCGACCACGGTCACCTGGTTGACCTCGGACATCGTTTCCTGGCCCGCCGTATCGCGGACGACCACCCACAGATTCAGAGTGACACCCGGTCCTGGCACCGCCAAGGCTGTCCGGTAGTCCGGCCCCGCCTGGTCCGTGCTTACGAGCGCGCCATCCTGATAGAAGCTCACGCGGTCGATCCCCACCGCGTCGCTGGCGCCCGCGACGACCTCGAGCAAGGAGTAGGCGATCACTTCGGTGCCATCTGCCGGCGCGACCACTCGGGCCTCCGGTGGATCATCGGGCACCACGACTAGCGATACCGGACCTGCGGTCTCTGAAGGCCCTACGTCGTCATAGGCGAGCGCGGTGAGCTGGTGGGTCCCCGCGGTCGAGCCGAGGTTCAGAACCGCCCCGTACGAAGGACCACGATCATCCGTCGCCACCAGCGCTCCATCGACGAAGAACTCCACACGGTCGACCCCCACGTCGTCGGTCGCATGTACCGCGGCAGCGACCTGTTCGCCGATCTGGACCTCGAGCCCCTCGGGCGGCGCAAGAATGGCTGCGGTCGGCGCGCTGTTGGGCTCGACGGCCAGCTCGAGAGCTGCCACGGAAGACACGTTGCCACCGGCGTCTCGGGCCTGCGCTGTCACGGTCAGAGAGGACACACCGGCGGGCACGGGGATGCGCACACCATACGGCGCCGCGAAGTCCTCCCGGACGGCTTGACCATCGACCGAGAATGTCACTGACTGGACGAAGATGTCATCGCTCGCCTCTGCGGCCACCTGCACCCACTCTCGCTCGGGCACGAGCGTCCCCTCGGTTGGGGCCGTAAAGGCTACAGAGGGCGCAATCCCCTCGCCGTCGAAGGGAATGAGGTAGCGACCGATGTACAGACCGCCTGGACCGGTTGCTCCCCGCGCACCTGCCAGGTAGACCAGCCCACCACTCACTGCCAAGTCGATTCCGTTTCCGCTTCCTCCAATGGGCGGCTGTGAGAAGTCCACCAAGCCGGTCCATAGCGGCGAAGGCTCCGCCGGACGGAAAACGGGCACCCCGTTTGCGAAGAAGTAGTCCGCGGTCAGCGCCAGCGTGCCATCCCAGGCGACACCGGTCAGACCGAAGCGATCGCTAGTGCTCCCGACCAAGGCCGGGTTCGCCGGATCCGCCAGATCGACGACGCGAAGCCCGCCGAGCTGCGTGCCCGGGTCCCCATAGCGGCCACCATCGGCCACCAGAACCTGCTGACCAGCCATGGCCAGCCCAGAGGCATTGGAGCGTCCTCCGGAACGGGTATCAGTCGACCCGACGACCTCGAGCGAGGTCTCGTCCTGAAGATCGACCACCTGAACGCCAGTGAAGCCGGTCGTAACCACCGCGTACGAACCGAAAAAGACCACATCCTCGACCTTGCCGGGCAACGCGACCGCTCCCAGCAGCACCGGCGAAAGCGCATCGCTGACATCGATCAAGGCGAGCGCGCCTGGTTCGCCGAGAGAGCCATAGCCACCGGCGAGGACCCGATCACCCCGAACGGCTATCGCTTCCACAGAAATGGTGGGGATGGACAGATACGAGAGCTGAGTCGGAGCCGTCGGCACGGCGACATCGATCACCGCGAGACCGTTCGCCCCCACATAGGCCAGCCCATCCTGTACCGCCACGGAGGAAACGACGCGATACTCCCGGAACGGCGGCTCGGAGTACAGATATAGCCTCGACACCTCGAACGGGAGCTCCGGATCACTGACATCGACGATCTTGAGGCCTACCGGCCCCATCGCGACATAGGCGTGAGCGCCATCCAACGCTACCGCTCGGGGCCTTCCGCCCAAGGGCAAGAACGACAACGCGATCGGCGCGAAGCTCTCTACCGTCACGGTAGCTTGGGCGCTGAAGCCGCTACACGCCGCGGTGATCGTCGTGACACCGTCCTCCCCGGCGAAGATACGCCCCGGGTCCGCTCCGAAGTTGGCGACAAAGAGATCGTTGGAGGTGTAGGACGTTCCATAGAAGTCCGACGTGATGTCGAGCTGGTTGCCATCGATGAGCTGCCCGGTCACCGTGAGCTGGCGGGACGCCTCCCCAAGGACCGTGTTGTAAATGATCGTGAAGCTCTCGGGCGCCACCTCGATCCCTTCGAGCGCCGCGGCGAGATTGAAGCTCAGCCGGTCCAGCGGATCGCTCCCCGTGGCTACCTCAAGCCCATCCGAGAGTCCGTCCCCGTCGGTGTCGAAGAGGAGGGGGTTGGTTCCCCAGGTCCCCACCTCGGCGCCATCGAGCAACTGATCGTCGTCGGTGTCGCTGTCAAACGGATCGAGCCCCTGCTGGAACTCCTCTAAGGTCGAGAGCCCATCCTGATCATGGTCGAGAAGAGCATCGTCCGGGTTGTTCGGATCGAGCCCGTTCGCCAGCTCGAAGTCGTCCGGCAAACCATCGCCGTCGCTGTCTCCCGAGAGCACGACCGAGAGCTGCAAGAGCCCCAACGCCCCTTCATTGACGGCACTCACCAAAACCGTGCCGCTGGCTGCCGCGGTCAAGAGACCGTCGGCGTCCACGCTCGCCACCGTAGCCATGCTGGACCGATAGGTCGTCCCGGCGGATGCCGCGGTCACGTCCACTTGACTACCGCCGGGGTAGGCCGCTGTCGCGGTGAGCTGGACGGTCTGGCCGACCGAGGTCAAGGAAGTAGTCGGCGCACTGAGCACGAGTCGCTCCGGCACCGGCTCGGTCACGTCGAAGCGGATCTCGGCTACTTCGATGACCCCGTTCGCCGGCACCTCGATGAAGTCCGACTGACCGGTGGTGACGACTCCGTCCCGAATACACGTCGCCCGTAGCCTCACCTTCCCCAGATTCGCCGGGACGTTCGGGAGCACCCAGGTGCCATCCGCCTCGACCGGAGCCGTGCGATTGAGCGCACTGATGAGGCAGGAGGAGTCGAGCTGGGCAGCTGCGCTTGATGCGAGGCAGAGGGCGAGGAGCCCCCCAGCGAGAGTCTGCTTCCGTCTGAGCCTCATCATTTCTCTCTCCCGTTCCACACCACCAGCGCTTCCAGTAGGCTCCGAGTCAAGAGTCCCAGGCCCCGCTTCCGCCCACTCCTATCTCTCAACCCTGTCATTACTCCTCCGGAGTCACGGGAATCATCCTTGCGCAAGGATCGATGGGCAGACCCCGATCTTGGTAGTAGCGCATCGGATGGATACGCTGCCGGACGAGAACTATTGGCTCAACCCCGGCCTCGATCAGAGCTTCGTATTGAAAGCCAAGGTCATGGAGCTTTCGTATCGCTTGCTCGCGTGCGCTTGACCTCCAGCTTTGGTCGCCTGCTATAGCTAACAACTCCTTCTCGCCGAGCTTTGAGTCTAGCTCTAGGAGACCATCGATGGCCCAGCGCTGAAGCTCCCCAGCGAATCGAGGGCCAAGCTCTTCCCATGTCGACGCCCCAACCTCCGAAAGCGCTCCCAAGAATGCCTCGCTGGGATTCTGATACTTCCTCAAGAGTTCTACCTTGTGCTCACAGAGGTGATACTCAGCCTCCTGCGTTCGATCCATGCGCTTTCCAAGCCTTGCGCGAAGTGCCTCAGGCGCTCTAGCTGACCCCATGTTGCAGAGCTCGTCAGCAGCCCAGTCCCGCGTCTGCTCCATTGAAGAGCCAGCTAAGCGAGCTTGAAGAAGGGCAACCAACCTCTCCTCCTGAGCGGGCAGATCGCGGAGGCTTGCTACCGAGAGCCGCGAAACTTGCAGGAAGGCAGAGCCCATTAGTGGCCGGAGCGATTCGCTGTACAAGGATCGCCCAACCAATTGCATGAAGTAGTCTTCCCGATATAGTTTCCGCCTCTCCAGGGCCAAGTCTCCCGAGAGCTGAACCGCGTAGATTCTGTGTGCTGAATCAGCCTCGACGTTCTCAATTTCTGCTTCTAGCCTCGCGATCGCCTGCCCGTCTCCTTCGCTGCACTTGGCTTGACGGAAGGCTTTCGTCAACTCGTCCTTCGTGGGATCCGGCTGCACTCTACTGGCTGCCGCCACAGAGCTTGACGCAATCAGCAGACCCAGCGTCACCAGGCGGCAGGCAACACCCAAGTCGAAGCACCTAACCACCACTGCGCGCAACACCTGGAAGGAAGCTAGGGTTGACCGCGAAGCAGGCCTTTCACCTGGCGTCACTGCACTAGCTCGTTTCCAGCGGCAGCAACTAGCATTGGCCTGCCCCCCCAACCGTCACGATTCGGAGTCATGCGCTTCGCCAATCCCCTCTGCCCCGTAGCAGGGACTCGAATCAGTCATCCGACTTTGGGAAGACGGGCCATCTAAGCCACTTCCCCGAGACGAAAACAAGGTCGGCTTCGGTGTCATCAAAAGGGAATCCACCTTCTCGGTACTCGCCCTGCTCAAAGCTTCGATCCTTTCCAGCACTCCGGACGGCAAGTCCGCCCTTCACATGCTGAAACTGATAGGGCGTGCCCCATGGATCTATACGAGGAGTTGAGTCCCAAAGGCCAGCTGACACCTCCGACCGAAGATCGTCAATCGGCAGCCATTCGTCCGGCAAACGAAGAGTCGACAGATCTACGCCACCCTTACGGCGATCTAGAACCTCCTGGTAAGTCTTATCCTGAGTCTGGGCCCAGTCCTCCCAGATTCTCGCCAGGTCCCATCTCGCCTCCGACATGCGAACGATCTCCCTTGAAGGGTATCGCCTTACTGTCAGAAGGACAGCCAGAATCGCCAGGAGAAACAGAAGCGCCAACGACACCATCGCCCATCTTCGCACTTAGCCACCAACCCTATTCCTTGCTGAGGATTCCGACGACAGTGCCAACAGCCGTCGGTGTCGCAGCTATAAAATCAACCAATTCCGGCGACGCGGCCCCCACAGAGATCAGCATCTCGCTAGTATCAGGAAGAATCACTTCCCCGACTAGCTGCCCCTCTTCCACCGCAGTGCGAACTACATCTACGTCCATGGCTCGCACAGTCAGCACCTGACCATCGGCACTAAATTCTAGAAAAAGAATGTTCCAACTGTCCTGGTCATTCTGGACAGACAGAACCTGAAGCGATCCAATAGAGATATAAACTCCCGAAATCACCGAAGTCTCACCACTGGCCGTGACATCCAGCTGGACCGATCTCTCCCCAGTGTCGGTCACCTCGATCTGAGTGGGGTTCGTAACGGGAGCGCCCATCACCTCAGTGGTACTCCAGCGACCGAAAGCTCGAGCATCGCCAACCCCGGCAGATCCACCGCTAGCGGGCAGGGTTGAAACCATGCCGCACCCCAAGCAACTGAACAACAGAATCAACAGAATGTTCTTCATCAAGCTACCTCACAGCGGGTTGAAGCACGCATCGTAGGGCTGAGCGTCTTCTTCGAGCGGATCCGCGCAATTGGGATTACTTGGATCGGATCGCCAGCGAAAATCACCACCCTGCACTGCCTGTTTGACGCTCAACCGGCACGCAGCTGGATCTCCGTCCATTGCCACGGCCCGCCCGGCCGCATTGTTGTGAAGATCTACGTAGGCATCTAGGCAGTCATTCCCGACGTACTCCTCGTGCGCGTCCCAGAAATCTTTCGCGAACTCTTGACCGCAAACCGAAGCCGTGACGCAGCTAACATAGCCATGCAGGTAGGCATTGAGAATGTCGCCATCTTCAATCCCTAGCGCACAGGAATTTGCGTCAAATACTTCGTCAAAGGCCACCCTCTTCGCCTCTGCCTTGATGCCCACCATCCTACGAAGGCACGCTATCCGATCAAAGCTTAACGGAAAAGGTGGAAAATACGTATTGAAGTAACTTGCAGCCTCTTCCAGCTCTCTAGGGTTTAGCCCGAGCATCGTTACAGGCGGCTCATCCCCGGGTGAGAAGATGGTGATCTCAGTAGAGTCCACCGCACTCTCACAGGACTGTTCCGAGCCTTCAAGATAAGCCTCCACAAGAGCTTCTCCCACCATTCCTGGGTCGCTCGACCTCAACCGAGCCACTCCTCCACCAAGATCCTGAACCGTTGCCGCACCGCCGAGGTCCCGGCCTGGAGGTATCCTCCACCGGACAGGAACCGTCGGCGGATCTGCTTCAGCAAAGAGATCCATCGAGCAAGCTGGGCAAAGCACACTGATATCCGGGTCGGTATGAGTGATTGTCACTGTCGGACACCGTACGATTACAGTACCGCTCGAAGACTTGCTACTACATCCCCCCGCACAATCAACCCTCACGTTGTAAGCGTAGGCGCCTGGAGTATCGTATGCATGGAGTGGACTTGAAACGGCTGCTGTTGCCCCATCCCCAAACGCCCAACGGTAGGTCCGCTGAGGCTCCTCGCAGTGATGTTCCAGCACAGAGACCTCAAAGCTCACGGAGCGATTTACTCCGACATCGGCCGTTGGCGCTCCATCCGCACTCGCAATCACCGAGACAATTTGCCTTTGGTCCCCTCGGCAAGAACCCGCTTGGCAGCTATCCTCCACCGTACAAGCATCGCCGTCGTCACAGTTGCACGTAGCACCTTCCGGGAGCGTGGGGAAGGCTTCAGCGGTACCGGCCCCGTCGATCATTGCCAAATCACACCCCGGCACACACCGGCTGCCGTTGCACACCTTGCACTGGGGACAATCATGCGGCGTACCGGTCGGCGTCGGGTTGCCGCCGCAGTGCCAGCCGGCCTTCACGATTCCCACCCCGGGATCCGACACCACCATGGTTCCGTCGTCGCTCACCGTCCCAGGACCGATGCTCACGAACGAACCCAGGTCGTGGTCGAAGGAGTAGAGCTCCGTCACCGTTCCCGGAGACAGCGCATCCACGTTCGGCATCGACAGCCTTGCCGGCGGATCAAAGACCGCGCCTGCGGGCTGTATCGTCAGCAGGAAGGTCGGTTGCTGACCGAAGTTGGGCACGTCCGGCACCTTGTCGCCATGCACGAGGGTGGCGCTGACCGTTCCTTCTTGCGTACCGCCCGGGAAGGTCACCGAGCCCGGCTCGACGGTCAGAGAGAATCCAGGAAGCTCGGGAAGCGTCAGCGTGCCACCTTCGGTCGCGGTCACCGCTAGGCCTCGCTCGATGTCGAGGGGAAGAAGGTAGATCGGCATGCCCAACGAATTGTCCCGGCCCGCGATGGTCGTGATCTCGAACTCCAGGTGCGGCCAGATGCCCGCCCGTGTTGCCGTGCTGCCATCTGCCTCGAGATGGAATGTTCCCACCGGAACCCCCGCCAGGCTGAAGAGACCGTCCGCATCCGACTGAGTGGTCAAGCTTGTCCCCGCCAGGCTGAGAGTGACTCCAGGAATCGGCTGACTCGCGTTGTCGAGGACCAGGCCCGAGATCCGGGTCAAAGCGGGGTCGCCGGCCGCGAAGGTCGAAGCGACGAAGGTAGCCGAACGAACGGTCGAATCGCCTGGCAGCCCCACTTCGACCACAGTGTTTGCTGGCCCCTCCTCAGCTCCCAAGCGGAGCCGCGCAACGGCTCTACCGTCCGGGTCCGTGGTGCTGGACAGCGTCTGCGCCACCGTCTCCTCAAACACCGCTTGGCCCTGTGCCACCTGGTATTCGACCGCGACACCGGGAAGACGGTTGAAGCCGGCATCCGTAACGACCACGGCCATGGGATCCGGCAGCAGCTGAAGAGCGGCGCCTCGCTGCTGTCCACCGGCATCCACGTGGATGTAGGCCGGAGGCCCCGGGAGCGCCGTCGCCAGGAACTCGACGCGGCCCGAGTAGCCGGCAGCCTCGGCGAGGACCCGCTGGTTGCCGACTCCCGCGCGTGTTCCCAGCCGGAAGGAGGTTGCCGCTTCGCCGTTCGCATCGGTCAGGACAGGAACCGTTCGCGTTCCGCCCCCAACGCTGCCGTTGCCCTGCACCACGCGAAACACCACGACGACGCCTTGAGCGGGCTGGTCGCCGTCATCCAAGACGCGAACCACCAGTGGAGCCGCCAGTGGCGCCTCGATGACCGCGCTCTGAAGGCTCCCGGAGACCGGCTCGATGCGGGCGCCAACGATCGGCTCGTAGTGGACCGTGACCGTTTCGCTACCGAGATTCCCGGCAACGTCCTCGGCGGAAACCGTGATGTCGTTGCTGCCGGGGGAGAGCGCCAGGCTGGGGAGCAGGAATGATCGGTTCGCGACCTGCGCCGGCTGACCGTTGACCCAGACATTGGCATCGACGGCGTCGACGGTGCCAGGCACGATGTCGTTGACCAAGCCCACCACGGGAATCGTTCCCTGATGGACGACGCTGCCGTCAACCGGCGACGTGACCGCGACCCGAGGTGCGCTCAGATCTCGGTAGACCTTGGTCTTGACCGTCGCCTGGGCTCCCGAGGGGTTCGTCGCGACCGCGGCGATCAAGGTTCCGCCAGGGTTGACCGGAATCGTCGCCTGGAAGGTCCCTGCACCTACCGTCGCTGCGACTCCGTTCACGCGCACACTCGCGATGGGCTCGGAAACAGTCCCCAACACCTCCACCGCGGCCGCCTCGATCCGAGCGCCATAGGCCGGGCTCGTGATCGTAAGAGTGGGTACGGTCACGCGCTCGACTTGAACGGTCTCGGAGGCCGTATTTCCCGCTTCGTCGATTGCTTCGACGAGGACGGCGTTCGCCCCCTCGGTCAAAGGTACCGTCGTGGAGAAGGACCGCAGGTCCAGAGGCACCGGCATGCCGTTGACGGAGACCGTGACTTCATGCGCATCGTCGAACGCCTGGCCCGAAACGAGAACCTGAGCCGCGTTGACCACTGCACCACCCTCCGGAGACTCGATCTCGAGGGTGGGAACCGTGGAGTCCCGTACTGCGAAGCGTGAGACGACGGCTTCGTTTCCGGCCCGGTCGAGAGCCTGCACGACAACCAGGTTCAGACCTTCTCCCAGCGATACTTCGGCGGAGAAGGCATCCCCTTCGATGCGCCCCTCGACCGGCCTCGTGACCCGCTGCGCCGAGGGGGCGTCCTCGGTGAGGGGAAGCGGCTCTGCGCTGACCAGGACCTCGGCGACTTGATCCCCGTCCGACACCGTTCCGGTCACCAGAAGCGTAGGAGTCGCGACCAGCGCATTCTCTTCTGGAGGTGAGGTGAGGAGGATCTCTGGCGGAGTCGTATCCAGGACGATCGTCAGAAAGCGGCTGGCATCTGTCCGGTGGCCGGCTTGATCCCAGATCGACGCCGTGATCCCGTGAGCTCCCTCATCGAGGTAGAAGCTCTCGCAGCTCGCCGCACCGGCTTGAACCGCGCAACCGCTGGTGATCGGCACGCCATCCAACCCCACCGCCAGGCTGTTCTGAGCGATCCCAGAGTCATCGTCGGAATAGACCAACTCGATCGTAACGAGGTGCTCGTTGAAAAGGATCGGCGGCGCCGGTGCCGTGATGGCGAGACTGGGCGGAGTCTCGTCGGCCGTATCGAAGACTGCTTGGGACCAAGCGAAGTAGTCTCCGCTCTCGAAGCCATCCGAGAAGATCGGCGTTCCCCCTTCGGTCGCCGGTTGACCTTGAGTAGCAACCGAAGGAGAACTTTGTGGAGGGCTTGCGGCGGCTGGAGCATCCGACACAGCCATCAAGACCATTGCGCACGCTCCGAGGTATTCGATCCAGCGGGCCGATGCAGCCCTTCCCTCTCGTCCGACCATCAATCGCACCTCCCGGCTCTTTCTGGGTCTACGGACCACGGTGCCCAATCGTTGAGTTGGACTCCGCTCCAGCCCCTAGGGTTCCTGGGCCGTACCTGGACTAGCTCGGCATGGAACCTACCGCCCCGTTCTCAGCGGTCGAAAACCACCAAGCCAAATGGCGGCTCGGGCCCCTGGAGCGGTTGCAAGACATCATCGAAGGCTCCCACCCCCAAGACTCATGGATGAACACACATACTCTCTAAGACTACCACACTCCGAAGCACGCACTCGAAACCCTCAACAAGGCAACCATGCCCATTCGCGCAATAAAAAATCGCCTTTACTGCGGACTCCTGCTCCGCTAGCATCATTATTGCTAACCCACCATCTATCTCACTCAAACCTTCCCGACAGGATTGCTTCGTGGGGCGATTACCGCTTCCACCATCCTGTCTGGACCCTGGTTCGATTGGGTGGGTTAGCTGGATCGGTCGATCGCCCCACCTTGTATGGAATTTTCACCCCCAGAAATTGCTGACCTTCGAGAGAATCTTCAGGTAGCACTGATGGTGCTGGAGCACGGCAAAGAGCTCAGCCTGACTGATGCCGAGATCCGGCAGCTAGCGATGGAACACCTCATCCTCCTGAGAGATCTGCTGTCCACCCACTAAGCGGCACCTCGGCCAGATCCCCTCTGCGCGCAGCCCCACTTCCCGCGCCTGACGTTCTCGATCGTCGGGATAAAAGCGCGAGCACATCGAAAGATTTCAAGCAGAAGGAAGCAGTTCTCCTGGCACAACCGGCCATTGTGCACAGTTGTTCTCCCGACGAGTCGGGATCGAACTGAGCACAATGCAGTGTTGTGCTCAGGGCTCGCGGTGCGGGCTCGAACTGCCGGGGAACAACCCCAGAGAGGGGGACGCTCGCTTCTTCCCAGGAGAGCAGACATCTCCCGCGCCTCAAGGAGCTTCACCGCCGCAGCGCAGATCCCCGGAAGAGCAGGCCGGTTTCCTGGAGCATCAGCGGGAGGAGACATCCGGAGCCGGAATCCGGCGGCTCTGTCGCCGGGGCTATTCCGCTGGCTTTCCGGCGACTCCTCCTTGACCCGCGGGAGACCCTCTGTCTGCTGGAAGGGAAGCGCTGAGCGAGAGGGATTCTCTCGGTCGGCATTTTTCCTATCCTCTTATCCCCTTTTCCCATGACTCCTCATGAGAACTCTCCGGTCTTCCATGCCTTCCACGTGAAGGACGGCTATTGGACCAAGATCGGTGCCGCCTGGAACACCAAGAGCGGCCAAGGCCTTTCCGTCGCTCTGGACCTGCTACCTCCGGATGGCCGCTTCATCCTGGCTGAGCCGCGCCAACGGCCTGGCGCCAAGCGGACACAGGCTCCCCGACGGTAGAGCCCTTGCCCGGTACCACAGGAGCGGTGCCGGGCTCTTTTTTTACTCACTTCCCATGACCTCTTCACTCTTCAGGCTCATCAACGGCGACTGCATCGACGTCTTGCGGGGCGCTCGGCCCGAGCGCGTGGATCTGGTGATCACAGACCCGCCCTATGTCGTCAACTACCGCGACCGAACCGGACGGCGCATCGCCAACGACAACGCCGCGGACTGGATCGAGCCGGCATTCCGGCAGATCGCCCGCGTGCTCAAGCCGGACGGCTACTGCATCTCGTTCTACGGTTGGAACCGCGCCGACCAGTTCCTCGCGGCATGGCGCCGCTGCGGGCTCTTTCCAGTCGGGCACTTCGTCTGGGCGAAGAGCTACGCCTCCTCGCGTAGGCTCGTGCGCGCTACCCACGAGTGCGCCTACCTGCTGGCGAAGCGTCATCCGCGGCGACCCACGGTGCTGCTCAACGACGTGCTGCCGTGGAGCTACACCGGCAACCGGCTGCACCCGACGCAGAAGCCCGTCTCTGCACTCGAGCCGCTGATTGCCGCCTTTTCCGACCCGGGCGACCTGGTCCTCGACCCGTTCATGGGTTCCGGCTCGACGGGAGCGGCAGCTCTCCAGCAGGGCCGCCGCTTCGTCGGCGTCGAGCTTGACGCCGGCTACTGCGCCGTGGCGGAGAAGCGCCTGCGCCAGTTTGGGGCGGCGTGAAGCCGCTGACATCGAATGGGGAGTCGGCCTGCGGCAGGCTCTCCCTTTCCTCTCGGTTCCTCCACCTCCCCGCCAGCCACCAGCCGCACTCGAAGCGGCCAATTCGAAGGCTTGGAACGAGACCAGACAGCCGATCTGTCGGTTGAGTTCAACCGAGCAGCTGTTCTGGTGCGGGCTCAGAACCACCCTCAGAAAAAACTTGAACTCAATAAGTGTCTTTCCTTCAACCACTTACAAGCGCTCTGAGTACCCGCATTCCTTACCCGTTGACCCTACCTTCGAGGCGGGTAGTGTCGAAGGGTAAATTGTCAGCATCCCGCGGTGCGCCTAGGGTTTAGACAGTGCTCGCAACGCCCCGGAGCGGCCCGGCATCAGGCCTCTCCGGCACTGTCGACCAGCTAGATGCAGGAGGTCACGCTCATGCCGGCGATCGCATCCACTCTCAACCTTCCAGCTCCTTTGCTGACAGAGGTTGAGGCCGCCACCTACCTCAATCTGACGCGGCGCGCGCTCCAAGCCTGGCGCTATCAGGGGCGCGGTCCTAAGTATGTAAAAATCTCTGCAAGGGCTGTGCGCTATAGGGTCGAGGATCTTCAGCACTGGGTGGAGACGCGGCTGCGCACGTCGACGTCGGATCCGGGCCATGAGTAGCGCTTTGCGAGGCGCCATGGACCCGATGCTGCCGGGAAAGTCTGGGGGATGGCAGGAGAAGACCGCAGAAGGCCGGGCCTGGTGCTCACCGCCACGGACGTCGAGCTGTTCCGCTGGCTGTGGATGGTCCGCGTGCTCACCTTGCGGCAGCTCCAACGGGTTGGCTACTACCAACCGGACACCGGCAAGCTCTCGTCTCTCCACAACGTCCGCAAGCGGCTCCAGCGGCTCTGGAACCACGGTTACCTCAGCGGTGACCGCCTGCTGGAGACCCGGGAGCGCATCTACTTCTTGGCGGCTCAGGCCCTACCCGCGCTCCGGGAGCATTGCAGCATCCCCCAGCGGCGCCTCTACCAACCTCGGGGATCGGGCACCTGGCGGCAGGTGCAGCACTCGTTGATGGTCAGTGAGTGCGCGGTGCGCGTCATGGAAGCCCTGCGTCACAGCCACCTCGAACTGCTCAACCTCGGCCCGCTGCACATGGCCTTCTACCACACGCACGCGGTTGCGGGGACGGCGAGCAAGAAGCACGTCGAGCGCTTCGTGAGCCAGGAGGATCTCGTCGTCCCCAGCCAGGCGGCTCCTATTCGAATCCGCCCCGACCTCGTCTTCGCTCTCGCCAAGTCGCAGCACGATCAGCCCCTCGCGCGGCTCTACTTCCTTGAGGCCGATCGCGGCTTTGAGAGCGCTCGGGAAATCGCCGCCAAGCTCCTCGCCTATCACCACTACGCCTCGGCGCTCGATCCACACGACAGTACCCGGTACCGCTGGCAGCGCTACGGCGCTGTACGAGACTTCCGGATCCTCCTCGTGACCACCGAGCGCCAGCGAGCCCGCAGCCTGACACGGAGCCTCCGGGACAAGCCGGGCTACGAGTTGACGGCAGTGGCGAGTCTCGACGCGGTGAAGGAAGAGAACCCCGTCTTCGATCCGATCTGGACGAATGTGGCGGGGCGGGGGCGGGCGTTGGCAAAGAAGGCGCAGCTAAGCTAAGACCTGGACTACAGCCATGGACTCTCTCGCCAGCACCACAGCAGCCAGGCCATGCATGGAGCCACCTCCGAGGATGCCGTCTCCAGAGACATCCGGCGGCCTGGCGAGGCTGCGTCTCCACGCTTCCGCACTGAGTGTTCTGCTCGCGCTCCTCTTCATTACTAGTGCACCGGCTAGCGCCGTGAAACACGCAATCCTAACCTCGACAGAGATCGAATTCCTTTGCGGCTTCCCTGGCGAGGAACTGACGGAACAGGCAGAAGACTGGCCGCTCGAGAAGATAGCGAGCATCGATGATTCTGAACAGACCTCCTGGCTTCGCGCTGCAGGGCACGTACTCGCCTGGCGCAGCCCAGAAGGAAGAGACCCGTACCGAACATGTCTCTACCAATTCTACTTTATGAACATGGAGTCCGGCTTCACCTGGAGCCGAAGATTTGGTGCCTTAGAGCTAGTGAATCTCGAAGAAAACCCCAAGCCCGACCCGCGGGCTGTAACCTACGCCGATCTTCAAATTGTCCGCAGTGACTTCCCGAGTCTTAAGATCGTCGAAGAGTTCCACGACCTCAACAATCTTCGCGGGGATCTGGGGCTCGACTGGAGCTGGACTATTGAGCAAGCAGATCAACGTCTCCAGGAACAGGGGATCAAGCCGATTCAAGCTCAGTTCGGTAGTGGCTGGCTCATCGGCCAGGACGCCTACCTGCCGCAGTGGGAGAGTCCCTGCACGAAAGGTGGACCATGGGAGTGCCAGCTCTCCGACACTCTTAGGGCTACGATCTATCGCATCCCACGAGACCCAAGCCGCAAACTCGATCGCAGAGAAGTTATCTCGAAGGTAGAGGACGATCCAATTTATATTCTCGCCTATGAGTCCGTGAGCCGAGAATTAAAAGCGCTCTGGGAATACACAGCTCTCCCATCAATGCGGCTCTGGAAACCCCCGGGCACCGTGGCCCACGAGGTATCCAGCGCGACGCTACGCTCAATTGTTCCCGAGATCGCTGGCTGGCGAACTCGATCCCGGAACCTCGACTCAGCGATCGTCCCGACTGACTGGTTCAACGGCAACGGCCATAGATATATCTACTGGAAACGAAGATTCGAGACCGAAGGGCGTAACGGCGCAATAAGCAAGTTCTGGACCAATGCCGAGGGCCTTGAATACCGCATCCTCGACCAGGGGCCCTCTTCGTATGCCATTACTGAGAGCGTAACAAACGGCGATCTTCAGCGCATATTCCACTTCACCGGGATCAACGGAACGTCTGAGTATCACCCCCCTTCAGTACCGACTGTAAGAATTCTCCACCATCCCCGGATACGCTGGTTCACCTCCACACCTATCCAGATCTCATCAACCACACAAGGACTCATTGAGACAAAATTTCTAACCGGGAACTTCGAGCCAGTCCAAGAGACCAGTGCTTCACTGCCCGAAGACGGAAAGGTAGTGACCTCGGATAAGTGGCTCCTCCGTGTGTCCGCCCACGTCGAGAACGAAGCCGGACGAGCTAGCGACAGCCTCCTCTTGCCAGCAGTTCTTCCACTCGCTGGCACCCTACTTGCTGTGGCCCTATCGCTTGCGACGGCTCTTCAGAGGTCAGAGAGCTCCTATGCGAGCTGGAGACGCAAAAGGGCGAGGGACTTCGCCCACGAAATAGAGCATGCAGAAATTCTGCTGGAGCAAGGCCTGCTCGACGACGCCGAAGTGCATGTCGATGGCATGGCGAGGAAGCACCCTAGGCGCAAAGCAGAAACTACGGCGCTCCGAAGGAAACTTGAGTTTGCCCGCCTCCAGCGACAGCGAGCTGTCCATGCGGCCGAAAGTTCAATTCCTGCCCATTTGAAAGCTCGAATCGACCTAAAGTCAGGCCGACTGGACCTAAATCACCTCGAGTCGAAAGGGAGAGAGGACCAGTGAGCGACAAGAGTAAGAAGCCAACAGAGCTCTCGTTGACAAACGCGCTCACGCGGCGCCAAGATCTGGATCTTGTACCCCACGAACCCTTCGGTATCCAGCCGTCAGAGCTCAAGAAGCGGACCGCGAGGCTTTTTGAAACGAGAAGACAGCTGGTTCATACACTCCGCACTGAACGAGATTCGGAGCTCCGGACTATCCTCAAGGAGCGCATCGCTCGCGTCCGCGAGGCGGAGGAACATACCCGTCAGCTCACTCGGGATCTAAAGTCCCTCGAGCCAGTGATGGTCCACCAATTCGAGCTGCTGCGCAATGGTCGCCACCCCCAGGAGGCGCTCTTTCGGACTGCAGCCGCTCAAGAAGCTGACGAGAGCGCGCAAAATGACGGGAGCTTCAAGGAAGCTGACATATTTCGCTCATTCGAAGCCTTCGCATGGATCTTCCTGAAGCTCTTCCACAGGTACCGACTCCTGGAAAACGAGATCGTAGAGAGGGACGACAAATACCGAACGGCCTTCACCCTGTTTCGCCGTGGAGTTCATCCGCAACAGGCCCTTATCGTGGAACTCGCAGCTCAGCGCGGTTTCGCACCAAACACGTCAGGTGGCGAAGAGTCCTACCGGATGTTCATCAGCCTGGCCAAGGAAAAAAGGCTCCTGAGGCAGATCCAGAAGGGCCTCAACGAGGAATCTCTCAAGGATCTATTGAAGAAGGCTCGGCGCACGATGAAGGAGGCGGAAGAGGAAGCCGAGGACCAGCGACAGCTCGTCAGCATGATCCGCGAAGAGCTTGCCGCCAGCGAACAGCATCGCAGACTCTCAGATGAGGAGCTGGCAAACCTTCGGCAACGAGAAGCAGCTCATGCCGAGAGCGCGGAGAGGCTCGAGAACGAGGCCCGAGGAGCGCGCGAGCGCGCCCAGCATGCAGAAGCGAAGCTCTCGGCGCTAAAGACAGACCAAGCTGCCAAGGAAAAAGGGCTCAAGAGGTTTCGCGCGGAGATTCGGCAACGAGCGGAAGCACTACGTGACGAGGAGTCCAAGAGGCTTCGGAAGTCCGAAGGAGGAATGTATCTCGATCGGGATGTCGGGTTCCTGCTCTTGGAAGCTCGTCGGACTCTAGCCTATCAGGTCGAACGAAAGGAACGACCCAGTCCGTCTGACCCGTTCCTCCTCATGGTTGTTGATGAGCTACTGATCGACGATGAATTTGAGGAGCGCTATCTTCATACCGCTGGCCGGGAGCTAGTGGGCATCCTGAACGCCTATCTCCTAGGAGAGGAGCCGCTGACCACTGTCCTCACCACGCTGCGAACGTTGGACCTTCCTCACCAGCAGCTCTCGCCGACACCAATCCTTCGTGCAACCGGCGACAGAGCGCGCGATCTCCTAGAAGCTTGGCTCAAGCCCCACCGCACTTTCCAGCAGGCACAGTTCCAGCGGTATCGCTCGGGAGTCCTGCCAAACAGGAAGGAGCTTGAAGAGCTTCTTTTGCAGCACTCCCTAGCAAGGACCGATCTACCTTCTTGGATCGCGCTCTGGGACCAAAAGCCCGCTCACTTCACCAACTCTCTTGACAGAAAGAGAAAGGAAGAGCATAAATGATTTGCTTTCAAATTCTCAATCCTCTGTCAGAAACTATCCACCGCAGCTTCGGCGAGCAGATCAACTATGACGATGATTCCGATCCGGCAGTCCGTCGGCTAAAGTTCTATGCGAACTCTCCCTCGCCATGGCACTCCAGCTTGTACGAGTCGTGCAGAGAAGACTCCACCCCTAGATCATACTTGCTCTATCTATTCAGACTAGCCGACCAGTACTCCACCACCGCTCACATTCCCGGCGCACCTGGGTATGCCCACCAGCAGTGGCTCAAGTCCATCCGCTACGACCCCAACACCTACGAGATCCTCGGCCCCCGAGAGAGCTCGGAGACAGCTGAGATCACCGACAAGGCTCGCATAGCCACTGCTCGAACCCTCGATACTGCCACTCCAGACCGGCCGGGCAAGACGAACGTACTGCACTTTCGCCCTAGAACAGCGCCTGACGAATAGAGCACCGAGGTCGCAGAGGAGAACTGATGACTGACCTAGAGGACGCCGAATTCGACGAGCGCTTTGATGGGCTCTCAAAGGCATTTCAGAAAAGCACGCCGGGGGCCATCTCCAGAAGGGCACCTCGTCGTCCCCAAAACGACCTCGCAATCGAGCACTTTCAGAGGGCACGGACCGACAACGAAGATCGAATGAGAGACGCATCCGAGGCCTTCTTAGCAGACCTAGGGGGTCACCAAGAGGAGGTCGCCTCAGGAAGAGCTGCAATGAAGCAGCAGAGCAATGCTCTTGCGCAGCACCAACGCACCTTGGAGAGGACCATCGACCAGAGACAAGACCTCAACGAGAGGCTCGGAGACGAGCCGGGGCGGACCCAGGAAAGATAGAAGTGCCAGACCACCTGCCGAAGGACCTGGTGTTCCTCAGGAAGAAGCGGAGCGATATCGACCACTCCATTGCCGGAGGCACCCTCGCCGAAGACGGAGGTCTTGTCCTCCTCAGCCCAGACCAGCGGAGTGTGCACACCTACGTCGTAGGCGTCTCCGGCTCCGGTAAGAGCCGATTCCTTCAAGCGCTACTCTTCCAGGATATTGCCAAGGGCCACCCTCTCTGTCTGGTCGACCCGATGGGGGACCTGTATGCCGCCGTCCGTGACTTCGTCGCGACTGGTACAGAGCGCATGGCGCAGTCAGGAATCGATCCGGAGGACATTCTCAAGCGCTTCCTGTTTCTCGACCTCACCGACGCCGAGAACCCCGTCAAGTACAACCCCCTGGCACCCACTGACCATGAGACCAGCGAGAACCTCGTTGATGATCTCTTGAAGGCGATCGAGCGACTCCTCGGGCGTAACCTCGAAGATCAGAGGATTCTGCGGAACATTCTGCGCGGCGTTTTCATGATGACTGCGGAGCTCAATCGGCTTGCCCCGGCGCGTAGACCGCCTCTGCCTCCGCAATGTCAAGGTACGTACCCGCTGAACCTCTCCTTCGCGGCGGACCTTCTGCTTCTAGGCGACGAGCAGCGCCTTGCTCTGATGGATGCTCTTGGATCTGATGCTCGACTCCGATTTCGACGCCAGTATTGGAGTTACTTCGCCCGGCTAGGCCGGATCGAGCAGAGCCGATTGATCCAGTCTAGCTGGAACGTGCTCCAGTATCTGGTCGACGACACGCTCGCTCTCAGAGCCCTTGATACCCATCAAAGCACCCTTGACTTCGGCAGACTCCTGAGGGACGACATCAGCTTGATCTGTCATCTCCCAATCGGAGAGAACCTCACCGGAGTACCGTTCCTTGGCCGTCTCATCACGACCAAGCTTCAGCGAGTCGCCTACCGCAGGCAGCAGGACGAGTGGAAGAACCGCTACTACCTGTACCTTGACGAGTTCCATCACTTCGCAGATCTCGCTCTGGCTCAGAGCATGACGGACTTGCGCAAGTACGGCCTCAGCTTGGTGAATGCCCACCAATCGCAGTCTCAGCCGCCCTTTGAGACTCCTCAAGGGCAAGCGCTGCTTGCAACCGTCAAGGCGAACTCGCAGATCAAGGTCGTCTTCCGGCTGGATCGCGCCGACGCGGAGACCATGGCGAAGGAGTTGTACGCGATCACCGCACCCGAAGTCAGCCACCATGAGACCTCTCGCTCGGAAACCTACTCGAAGAGCCATTCTCGAAGCCTGAGCTTCTCCTTTCAGGTCACGGAAGGTACTTCCTACTGCTGGTCGCGGTCCCGCACCATCTCGCTGGGACAAACCCATACCATCGGTATTGGACGCACCTTCGGCACAAACATCGGCTTGACCGTCACGAAAGCCGTCGGAGGTTCCTTGGCGAGGGGGCTTGCAACGGCAATAGGCAGATCTGAGTCGGAGGGTGTTACTGAGGCCTACAACGAGTCTCTTCAGATGAGCGTCGCAGTTGGGAGAAATTGGGCACAGGTTCGTGATCACCGCCGCGGACTCAGTCTGACTAGAGGCGAGAACGCGGTCTTTGCGGTCCAGCGAAGTCAGGGTCAGAGCCTGACTGCCAGCGAGCAGCACGGAGAAACGAACACCCGGGGGCATAGCGTTAGAGAGTCCGAAGGGCAGAGCGACACGCTGACCCATGGAGCCAACGGAAGCATCTCCTACTACACAGACAATAAGCCTCGCACTACCAATGGCACGAGTTCCTCGCTCGCCAGCATGAGGAGTATCAGCAGTTCTCAGGAAGAGAGCCTCAGCAAGGCCACCTCGCTACTACGCGGCGTTGCGCACGCTCTCTCGGAGCAGCAGGGCCTGACCATCTCCAAAGGAACAAGACAAGAATCCGGAACGTCTTTCAGTCTCGGAGAGAGTCTTCAGCAGGGCGGAAGCCACGTAGATACCGAGACCCGCGGACGCGGCCGCTCCCGCAGTCACTCCCGTGAGGTAGGCAGGACCTGGACCACGACAGAGACTACGACCGAGACCGAGAGCTGGCAGGACTCGGTTGCCCGAGCGTTTTCTGTACTTGACCAAGTTTCGCAGTCGTACTCGGAGGCCCTTCAGCAGATTGCCTCGCACCAAGAAGGCGTAGCGCTGACCGAGAAGCTCGACTACTCCCGCGGCGAGACGGAAGCCGAAGCCGAGAGTTGGGAGCACTCCATGACGAAGACCCGGCGCCCGATCTACCTGACCCTCGACGAGAAGCGGGAACGCATGGTCAATCGCTTGCAGCAGCTGGGGAATCGCGAGGCTATCCTCACCACTGCAGCGCTGTCCGCGCAGCTCATCGAAACGCTCTTCGTGCCCGACGACCAGTACGTCTACGTAGCGGTGGATTACCCACGGCTCATGCTCGACCTGCAAAGGGTCCGCCTACGGGGCCTGGTCGAGCCCGAGGCGCCTACCCTCCCACGATCCCAGCCTGGTCAGCTCCGCTTGGGGCCCCAGCGGCTCGACGAAGGCCAGGCCGCGGCGGAAGACAATCGCGACGAGCGAGACGGAACCAACAGCGCAGACGAGCTTCGAGACGACTCCGATCCCTTCTTGGACTAGACGGCCATGCAGCAACCGCCTTCGGCGCCTGCACTGCGAGCCCGGACGCACATCCGCCCCCTCGGCTGGTTGCGCATTGGTTGCGCCAGCCGAACGACGCCTTCGGGAGAGTTCCCAGCGACGACCCTAACTAGCTGATTCTGGGAGACTTAGATGGTGCCCAGGGGCGGAATTGAA
>JAGQSE010000169.1 GCA_020439725.1 Acidobacteriota bacterium | reverse complement strand
GTTGCGGCCCGTGGGTTGCGGCGGAGTTGGTTGTGTGGCCGTAGTCTGAGCGGTTTCTGTCCGCCCGATCAAGTTCTGGGCAGGATCGAACGAGAAGTCATACGAGTACTTCTGCGCCGGCGTCCCTGGCAAGACCTCCAGCGTGTTGTTGGCCTGCACGGCCACGGCATCCGGGCGCTCAAGGACCTGGCCGAGGCGGCCGGCCTGGTCGTAACGCATCGCCCAGCCCGCGCCGCCCAGGTCGTCGCGGGTGGTCGCGACCTTCATGCTGCGCTGGCTCCATGAAGTCCGCTCGCCGAACAAGAGGTCGCCGGAGCCGTTGCGGAACTGGTTGTCGACGGGCCGCCGCGTCGCATCATAGGTCCAGGTCCCGGTCAGACCGTTCTTCAATTCCTTGCCGGCGACGAGGCCGGGGCCGCGGTAGGTGTAGCTGGCGAGGGGCGTCACAGTTTCGCCGAACTTCGAGCCGACCGTCTGAAGGCGGTTGAGGACATCGGGGGTGCGGGCGACGAGGTAGCCCGAGGGGTAACCGACCTCGACCGCGTTGCCGACCAGGTCGCGGGTATAGGAGACCGTGCCGCCGGGGCCGGTCTCGGACGTCAGGCGACTGAGCGAGTCGTAGGTCCGTGTCGTTGTCACGCTGCCCGACGTCGCCGTGGTCAGGCGGTCGAGGGCGTCGTAGGCGTAGGTCTCCTGGGTCGGTCCGATCACGCCTGGGGCCAAAGCCACGTTGCGCGCCGTCAGCCGCCCCGCGTCGTCGTAGACGTGGGAGACCACGGAGCCGTTGGCGTCGGTCGCGGTCGACAGCAGGTCGTCCTGGTAGGCCCGGGCGTGCACGGTGCTGTCCGGGTAGGTCCTCGACAAGAGGCGGTCGAGGGCGTCGTAGGTATAGCTCGTCGTGTGCCCCAGCGCGTCGGCGTAGGTCAGCAGGCGGCCTGAGTCGTCGTAGGTCGCGATCTCCGAGATCCCCTCGGGGCGATCCACCCGCAGCTGGCGGTCAAGCCCGTCGTAGGTGTAGCTCGTCAGGTAGCCCTCCGGGTCGGTCACCCGCCGCGCCTGGCTCCGCGCATCCCACTCGGTCTTCGTCGCGTTGCCCAGGCCGTCCTTCACCACGACCGGCCGGCCGAGCGCGTCGTAGACAGCGGTGCTGACCACGTCGACCGTGCCGCCATCGGGTTTGACCTCGTGCACCGTCGTGGTCGTGGCGTTGCCCGCGGCATCGAGGGTCAGGTCGGTGACGTTCCCCGCCGGATCGGTCGAACGGTCGAGACGGTGCGCCGTGTCGTAGCCGTAGGTCATCTCCCGGCCGAGCGGATCGGTCATCGACACCACGCCGTCCAAGCCGTCATAGACGAAGCTCGTGGTCACGTTCGAGGCGGAGCCGTAAGGCGTCGTCCCATCCCAGAGCTTGCCCGTCTCTTTGGTGCGGCGGCCCAGTGCGTCATAGGTCCAGCGCGTCTCGGCCAGCGGCTCGCTCGCGCCCATCGAGACGAGACGTTGCGCCATCGTCGGGAGGCCGCCGTCGTCGTACTGGTGGACCCTGCGATGGCTCAGGGGATCGACCGATACCGCCACCCGGCCAAAACCATCGTAGAGCTGCTGCCAGGCCTTGCCCCGTGGATCGAGGCGGCCGGTCTGACGGCCTTCACCGTCGTAGGAGAACGTTTCGTTCACCTGCTCAGGCTCGCCCAACGCCATCACCCGCTCGGTGACCAGATCCCGGGGCGAGTAGCTGTAGGAGCTCAGCTGGCCTTCCTCGCGCTCGTGTGCTGCGAGGTTACGGTTCTTGTCGTAGGTGAAGCTTTCCGTGACCAACGCCCCGCCCGGCTCGATCTCGCGCTGATGCTGCGTGACCTCGCCCAGCGGGCCGTAGGTGAAGGTCTCGCGGGTGTGTGCGCTACCGGTCAGGCCGTAGGGGCTCTGGATCTCGACCACTTCGCCGGCCGCGTCGTAGAGCCACTGGGTCTCGTAGCCCAACGCCGGTTGCGAGCTCGCGCCCTCGCTCGTACCGCTCGCCGCCTGCGTCGCCGACACCCGCCAGTCCGCCTCGTTCCACACCTGCTCGTGCCGCGCGCCACGGGAATCGATTACTGCGGTGACATTACCGCGGGCGTCGGTCTCGTAGCGGGTGGTCAGGGCCAGGTTGGAAGGATCCACGACGCTCTGGCGCAGGTAGCCATCGCTCTCGCCGCTTTCGAAGTAGGCGAGAGACGTCTGCCGACCGGTGGGCTCGACGACGCTGACGGGGCGACCGGCCGTGTCGTATGCCACTGTCGTCTCGCGGGCGAGCGCCGTTCCGAAGGCCTCGGTGATCGAGGTCGGCTTGCCACGGTCTCGAGCGATCACCGTTACCGTGCCGCGGGCGTCGACCGTCCGCACCGGCTGGTTGGTGGTCGTGTCGTACTCGGCGCAGGTGGTGACCAGCGGTGACGACCCGTTGACCCCGATGGGGTTGTCGGGTTCGGGGCTGGTCACCGTATGCGTCAGGTTGCCGCGGCCTCGGCGCGACGGGCTCGCCAAGGGCATCCCCGCGCAGTCGGTCTGGTAGCTGTAGGCCATGGTGCGGCTCAACGGCGTCGTGGCAAGCGTCGGCAGCCCTTCGGCGTCGTAGGTCCAGGTCCAGGTGAAGGTCCCGGGGTCCTGATACGAGGTCGGATGCCCGTCCGTGTCGTGCTCGACCACCGAGGTATGGCCTCGCCGGTTGGTCACCGTCGCCTGGCGGGCCGTGAAGTCGTAGGCCACCGAGCCACCGTCGCCACCCCAGGTGAAGGCCGTCACTTCGTCCTTGCGACCGTCGCTGTCCGCGTCGGTCATGGTCACCTCGAGCCACGTCACCGGCCGGGGATCCTTCTCCTTGGCCAGGTTGTCGCGGCTTGCCAGGCTCAGCGCCAACGAACCGCTCTCGGGCGCCTGGTACCCGTACTCGGTCTTGCGACCGGACGGGAAGGTCGACTCCCCCACCGTCACCGCCGGCAGGGTCACCGCGACCAGCTGGCCGCCGATGGCGTCGTAGTCGTAGGTGACCACACGACCGTCGAAATCCTCGAGCTCGACCAGGCGCCCCGCGTCGTCATAGCTCAAGCGGTAGATCCGGCCGAGACTGTCGACGATCCGGGTCAAGTTCGACGCCGCGTCGTAGACGAAGCGCATCTCGTTGCCGGTGTCATCGTCCTGCTTGAAGGCGTCGGCGAGGCTCGCCAGCCGGCCCCAGGTGTCGAAGCGTAGGAGGTTGTTGCCGCTGTCGTGGAGCAACCAGCCCTGATCGCTCTTCTCGAGACTGACGAACCACCCCGTGGGCGCCGTGTAGCGGGTCGCTCCCGCCTCACCGGCGACGCGCTCGAAGAGCTCCCGCCGGCCGCGGCCGTCGTAGAGCTCGACGTTGCCGTCGGGTAGCTCACGGAGCCGCTGGTGGTAGGCGAAGTCCCAGCCGGGACCGAGAGGGCCGGCACCGAGGGTCTGGCTGCGATAGGTCCGGGAGAAGGCGAAGTCGAGCCCCCGTCCGGCGACGGCGAGGTCGGTGGCCGAGCGCGTCATCTCGCCCGAATGGAGCAGCAGCCCCGGCGGTACCTGGCCGAAACCGAGGGAGGGCGACAGCGCCGGCTCCTGGCGGACCGAGGGGCTCGTATCCCAACGCACCGAGGCAAGCTCAAGCTCGGAGGCGTCGACACGCTTCGTGCCATAAAGGGCCGTAAGCGTCGTCCGCAACGCCTCGGGGAACCGCGTGACGATGCGATCTCCCGAAAGGATCTCCCGGGCGGTGATACCGATGCCTTCGGCGACGCGATCGCAACGCGTGCACAGCATCGACTCGCGAGAGGTCCGCGTGTAGGCGGCCGAGGCGCGCAAATCGGCGAGAGCGACGGCTTCCTCAGAGACATACAGGTCATAGCCGTCTTCCCGAGGATCATCCGCCTGCCGCCGAAGCACGAGCCCGTCGTCTCCGTCGAGGGCGGTCTTGGGCAGACCGGTCAAGCCTGAGCCAGCACCCTGGATCGGCAGTCCCCCGGGGCCCAGCGAGACGACGTCGAGCCGGATCTCCGAGCCCAAAGACCCCGGAAGGAAAGCGCGGACCCGGAAGGAAGCCGGTAGGTCCGGGGCTCCCGGCGACTGCGTCCCGAGGCCGGTGGGCACTCCCAACGGCGCCAGGGCGCTGAGCGAGCGAGAGCCGTCCGAAGTCACCACCCGAAGGAGAGGTGGGGCCACCGCCACTCCGGTGAGCTCTTGGCCGCTGCCACCGGCGTAGGCGAGGCCGAGCTCGGGAAGCAGGAAGGGTGGAGCGTTGAAGGCGCCGCCCAGGGCGACCTGCTCGACCACCCGGTCGTCGATCCCGTCACCGTTGGCGTCGACGAGGCCCAAACCACCGGGGTGATCGAAATCGATGGCGAGGAGCTTGTCCCCGGCCGCCACCAGAACCCGCCGCTGCCGCCGGTCGAGGGCCAGGGCGCTGGGCGCGCCGGGCAGCGGGATCCGCGCCACCGAACGAACGTCGTCGCGGTTGGTGACGTCGAAGACCAGCAGACCCGCCTGGAGGTGGCTGACCAGCAGGTAATCCCGATCCTCCACCGCGTCGTCCTTGTGGTCGCCATCGGTGTCGACGGCCACGGGGTAGTCCTCGACCACCTCGAGCCCGACCACCCGCCGCGAGCCGTTGACCTCGGCGCAGACCTCGTTGAGGAAGGAGATGTTCCCGACGCTCACCGGATCGCTCTCGAGCAACACCACGCCGCTGAACGACAGCAGCCCCGCCGCCACCAGGGGGTGAGGATCGGAAGCGTCCGCCAGCGTGCCCAGGTCGATGAGGGCTCCACCCAGGTCCGGCACGGGCTGATTGCACACCCGGAGCGCCGGGTCGCCGGCACCGGTGTAAAACCCGAGCACATCGCTCTCGACCGGCGAACCGCTACCGGCGGGATCGTTCTCGCCATAGAACGCGTTGGCGTCGACCACCTCGGCACCGACCCCGAGGATGCCCAGGTAGACCAGGGCTCGGCGATTGCGCAACACCTCGAGCCGGTCGCCAGGGGTGATCCGCAAGGTGACGCTGAAGCTGCCGTCGGCGGCCGCGTCGACCCGCTGCCAGCGACCGCGGTCGAGATCGCGGAGAGTCACCGGATGCTCGGCAAGACCTGTATCCGCACCACCGCTGACGGTCACCTCGATCTCGGGGGCGATCTCTGGCGGCGCCGATTCGCTCAGGGTCAGCCCGGCCGGTACGGCGTCGCCGTGGGTCCAGGCACTGCGGTCGTCGTCGGAGAGGACCGCCACCTGGCGCGGAGTCCCCGCCGGCAGCGTGGTGCCGGTGCCGCCCAAGGGATCGGACACCAGCGTGCTGCCGCGGAAGGCCGCCGCCAGGCTCGCCGGATTTCCCGCCTCGAGCCGCAAGGCGTCGAGGATCTTGAGCTGACCCGGCGAGTCGACCCCGCCACCGGCGACGAAGACGCGACCGTGGGGATCGACCGCCACGGCCCGCACCGGATCGTCATAGGGGAAGGTGAAGGTCGCACCGGGACCGAGATAGTTGGTCAGCGCCAGCGGATCCGAGGCGTCGACCACCGCCAGCCCGCCGGTGTCCCCGGCGACGAAGAGGAGGCTCCCGAGCCGCGCCACGTCCCGTGCGCTCGCGAGCTCTGGGAACGAGCCTACGGCCGAGCTACCCTCGACCCGGAACTTGAGAGTCAACGTCTTGCCCCAGCCGTCGGCCGCACCCTTCGCCTTGAGGCTCGGCAGCAGCTTGAGGGTGTACGTTCCCGCCGGCCAGCCTCCGGCGGGGCGCATCGAGATCCCGAAGCCACCGCCGCGACGGTCGATGTCTGGCGCCACCAAGCGGTTTCCCGCGTCGCGGATCTCGACTCCGACGACCGGATCCTCCAGCTCTCGCGTGAAGCCCAGAGCCAGGGGCTCCTCGATGGCCAGGACGCCGCCGACAGCGACCAGGAACCGTTCGCCACCGGCGGGCAGGTCGACGCTGAAGGTCCCCGCCGCGCTGGCCGTCGTGCCGGTCGATCCCGAGGCGTCGAGAGCCAGTACCTTGACCTCGGTTCCTTCGCGAGCCTGGCCATGAACCGTCGCGCCGCCGGCCGTCCCGATGAGCTCGAGACCATGCGAGAGGAGCATCGTCTCTTCAGCGCGGAGGTCGAGAACTCCCAGGTCGATGACCTCGAAGGTCAGCGGCTCGCCGCTGATGGGCACCGGTGGATCGCTCGCCGGGAAGATCGATGGCGGTAGCTCGAGGATCTCTCCGGGCACCGGCGGGTCGAAGTCGCTTTCGAAGATCCGGTAGCCGGTGTGGAGGTCGCGCCCGACGATCGACACCGCCTCCGAACGGCGGGTCACCATGAGGATGGCGTCGTAGGCCAGCAGGAGGAGGTTCTGCCGGTCGATCACCGCCGCCATCCCGTCGATGGCGAGGTTTTGGAAGAACGCCTCCACTCCACCCAGCGGCGCCGGGATCGTGACGAAATCGAGCAGGCCGCTCGACTGCATGATCGTGTACAGGCCGCGGCGCGCGACTCCGGGCAGGTACAGCCGGCGATCACGGAACGTCTCGGGAGCCGCCAGGGCCTGAACGCCCGCCGGCCAGGCGGCGGCCGCGGCGAGGGGCGAGAGCGATGCCAGACGATCTCCCTCGTTCACCCCCATCGGCAGCCCGGCGACCGCGTCGGCGGGCTGATTGGTGAGCACGTCGCCATCGCGCCGCAGCAGGTCCTGGACCATCCAGTAGGGCCGATCGAGAACGACCATCTCGAGGGTGAGGAGCGCCTCGTCCCCCACCAGACCGGCGGGCACGGGCAGCGAGATGGCGAGCCCCTTCGCCGGTACGGCATCGCCGAAGTCGAGCCGGAACGCGGCGAGCCGCGAGAAGTCCGCGGGCACCGGCGCGGCCGAGGCGGTCGGACTCTCGGGCACCACGGTCACCACCGTCGGACCGTCGAAGGTTCCCGCCTCGATCTCGACCTCGATGCCGTCGAAGGTGACGAAGTGGCTGGCGCCGGTCCCGGCATGGGCTCCGCGGCCGTCGCGGGTCAGGAAGGGGGTCAACGTCAGCACCGTCTCGTTGACGCCGTCGGGGAGGACATGGAGCAAGAGCGTGTCGCCCAAGCCCGCCGCGATGTCGAGGACGAAGGAGCCGTCACCCCCCGCCGACTGGGACGGTGTGTCGACCAGGCGCGAGGTGTTCTCGACGAAGACCAACGACCCCGCGGGGACCGCGCCGGCCGCGCCGAGGACCTGGGCGTCACCGCCGGCGTCGGGTTCGAGGAGGAAGATCTTCGACAGGTCGAAGCCCTCGTTCGAGCTCACCTCGAGAACCGTGAAGAAAGCGCTCACCGCCGGGTCGACACGGTGGCCCTGAAGGTCGCGCACCGCGGTGCTCACCCGCACCTCGTAGGTCGCGCCGGGGACGAGGGTGGCGTCGGGCACCAGCCGCACCAGCGAGCCCTGGACCTCCACCGCCGCCGACACCGCCTGGCCGCCCTGGAGCAGGACGATGCCCTGGGCCGCCGAGGCCGCGGTGATCGGCTCGGAGAAGCGTACCGTCGGCTCGATGCCGGCGGGCACCGCGGTGGCACCGTCGGCGGGCACCATCTCGACCACCTGGGGTCCGGTGAGAGCCAGGGCCAGATCGACCTCGACACGCTCGCCGGCGCTCGACAGCGTCGCGGTGGCCCCGGCCTCGTCGAGGGTCGAAGGATCGACGGCGAGGAGCGAGGCCGCCCCCAGCCCCGCGGGCAGGACGTAGGAGCCGTCCTCTCCGGTCCGCTGCACCCACGGCGCGGTGTCGGCGATCACCACCGCCCCTTCGAGCCCGGCCCCGAGGGGATCGAGGACGTGGCCGTGGAAGAAGCCCAGCGGTGCCAGCGGCGCGCCATCGAGGACGACGAAGAGATAGAGGCCACCGTGACGCACCTCGGGCCAGGGCAGCGGATCCGGATCCATCGGATCGGGTGTGGCGGTCGTCCAACCGGTTGCCGTGGCGGCGAGGAGGGCCACCGGCCGATAGGCGTCGGTTCCACTGGCGGTGATCGCCTCGAGCAGCAGCCCCTCGGCACCGCCCGCCGGCGCGGCTCCAAGCTCGAGGGTCAGCGACGCGCCGACGCCGAGCTCGCGACCGCCCAGGTCGAGGGCGAGGGCGCCCGCGAAGAGCGTTCCGGCGGGGACCGCGAGGGGCAGATCGCCCTCGGCGCGGCGATCGAGGGTCACCGGCACGGGCTCGGCGAGGGCACCGGCGGGCACGTCGATGCGATCGCCATCGCCGGTGGTCACCGTGCCGCCGCCGGAACCGAGGACGTTGCCCGCCACCAGCTCACCGGCGTAGCGCCGGACCTCGACGTCCTCGGCGCCGACCTCGAGGGGCGAGGCCTGAGCCAGGGTCGAGGGCTGGAGCGAGAAGCGCGAGCGCGCCCCGCCGTCGTCCTCGCGATAGAGCACCAGGTCGGCCTCGTAGGGCTCGGGCCGGCGGACGGTGCCGTCGAGAAGGGTGAGCTCCTCGCGCACCTCGAGGGTCAGCGGCGTGCCGCTGGGCACCGCGGAGGTCTCGGTGTAGTCGACGGTGACGGCGCTGGTCTGCGCCGGCAGGACGACCTCCGGGTCGAAAGTCAGGGCCGCCGCGGTCACCGCCTGCGGATCCCCCGCGCTCGCGCCGGCGAGCACCGCACCGACCACCGCCACCGGCGGCGCCGTCGGCGACGGGTCCGCGCTCACCGCGGCCCAGGCACCTTCGCCGTCAACGTCGGCGACGATCACGCCACCGGACACCGTCAGCTCCGCGTCTACCTGCCACTGGAGCGTGCCCTCGTCGAGGCGGGCCCAGGCGACGGTAGCGCCGTCGGCGGCGTCCACCGGCAGCTCGAGGCTTGCCGGAGCCGCGAGCGCGGCCCCACCGAGATCGATCCAGACCGCGCCGCGGGGCGCCCAGCCATAGGGCAACGGCGAAGGCAGGCTCTGGCCGCCCAAGATCGTGACGCTCACCGCCGTCGACGCCGAGAGGGCGCCCGAAGGAAGGTCGAGCATCGCCCCACCCCCTTCATTCCAGGTGCCGCCGCCGGTACCCACGCTGACGCTGGCGGCGACGGGCTCGAGCCGTGGATCGAAGACGTCGGCGCCGAGACCCGCCTGCGACGAGACCCGCCGGAGGGCCGGTGTGTAACCGGCTCTGAGGATGGCCAGATCGTGGCTCCCCGCCGGCACCGGCAGGCTGAACCGGCCGTCCTCGCCGGTGGTCTGCTCGGGGACCGGCTCGGCGTAGGCGACGCCATCGGTGGCCAAGACCAGGACCGAAGCCCCGGCCAGCGGCCGCCCCGTGGCGGCATCGAGAACGCGGCCCGACACGAAGCTCGGCGTCACCGCGGCGCCGAGGATCGTCGCGTAGGGATAGGCCAGGGCGTTGCCCGCGAGGTCCTCGACGGCTTCGGCCACTTCGAGCCGCAACGGCTCCGCCGGAAGGGTCGTGTCGGGGGTGAAGATCGCCTGCGCACCACCCCCGGCGGCGGTGATGGCTCCACTCACCGCCCCGGCGGACCCGGTGACGGTGACCGCCCCGGCGAGGGTTGACGCATCGATGGTCTCGGAGAACACCACGGTCAGGTCGTTGCTGCCGCGCACGGCGCTGACGACGCGCGGCGCCGTGCAATCGACCACCAGGTCGACCGTGGTCGCCGGCGAGCGGTTGCCCGCATCGTCGACGGCGGCGAGCTCGAGGTGGTTGGCGGTCTCGGGGAGCAGATCGACGGTGAGCGCGAAGGCGCCGCCCCCGTCGGCCCGGGCCGACACCGAACCGGCACCGCCCTCGACCTCGATGCGAGCGCCGGCCTCCGCCGTACCGCTCACCAGCTGTTGGGTGGCGCACAGGTATGCCGGCACTGACGCCACCTGGGGGGCCGCCGGCGCGTCGCCGTCACGGGTGGTAAAGACCAGCGTGCCCGGGTTCGACAGGGCATTGCCCGCCCGGTCGGTGAGCGCCGTCCCGAGGGTCAGGTGGATCTCGGTGCTCGAGGGCAGCGCGGCGTCGGGGTCGAGGGTCAGGGCCTCGCCGTCGAGGGAGGCGCTTGCCGCCAGCGGCGTCGCCGCCGCCGTGGCCAGCGACCAGGCACCGGGAGCCGTGATCGAGGCGGCGGCCAGGGGTTCCGAGAACTCGAGCTCGAAGATCGCGTCCTCGCCCAGGGCCAGCGCACCGACCGCCGGGTCGGAGCTCAACCAGGAGGGCGGCACCGAGTCGCGGTAGACCAGGAGGGTGTGGGCCCCTTGGTTGCCCACCGCATCGAGCGCGCGCGCGATCAACCGGTTCTCGCCTTCGCTCAGATTCACCGTGGCCGTGAAGCTCCCCGCGGTCACCGTCGCGGCGACGCCGTTGACCGTCACGGTGACTCCAGGCTCGTCGGCGACGCTCCCCGAGACCACCACCGTGTCCCCGGCCAGGTAGGCGCCGTCGGCGGGCTGGTCGACGTGGATCTCCGGTGCCTCGGTGTCACGGATCACGGTCACCTGGGCGGTGGCGCTCCAGCCGAGGGTGTCCACCGCGCGCGCCGTGAGCACGTTGGCGCCGGCCGCGAGCGGTACGGTGGCGGTCCAGTCCTCACCGCTCCGGGTGGCGTTCACACCGTTGACCTCGACCCGATCGAGGTGCGGATCGGCGGCGGTCCCCGAAATCGTCAGGGTGCCCCCCGGGACGACGGTGCCCGAGGCCGGGTCGGTGACGGCGACGGTGGGAGCGGTGGTGTCGAGAAACACCGTGCGCGAGCTCTGGGCGCTGTTCCCCGCACCGTCGGTGGCGGTGGCGATCAGGGTCGTCTCGCCCTCGGCCAGCGGCACCCCGGAGGCGTGGAAGGACGAGCCGGTCACCGCCGCCGTGACCCCGTTGACCGAGAGGCCGGTCAGATGCGGGTCGGCCACCGTTCCCGACACGTCGACGGCGCTCTGGGCGCTGACGCTGCCGGCGGCCGGCAGCTGGATCTGGACGGCCGGCGGTATCGAGTCACGGACCACGGTGCGGGTCAGCGTCGCGGCGTTGCCCGCCGCATCGGCGGCCACCAGGACGAAGGCGGTGCTGCCCTCGGCGAGGGCGTAGGGTCCGGCGCTGAAGGCGCCACCGGCGAGGCTCACCGTCGCACCGTCGACGGTGAGCGAGGCGGCCCCGGTGACCGAGCCGTTGAGAGTGATCTCCGACGCCTGGAGCAGCGCTCCCTCGGCCGGTGCAAGGGTGCCGAAGACCGGCGCCGTCAGGTCGATCTCGAAGGAGAGCTGGCGGCTCGCCGTGTTGTCCGCCGCGTCGGTGGCGGTGATCGCCAGCGTATGGCTCCCCTCGCCGGTCACGGCAGTGCCGGAGGTGAAGCTCTGCCCGTCGAGGGTCATGTCGACGGTGACGCTCGAGGCGTCGGTGACCGTGATCACCGGTGTCACCGAGCGGGCGAAGAGCGCCCCGTCGGCGAGCGCGGAGCCGCTCTCGGTGATGTCGATCACCGGCGGATCCATGTCCTGGGCCGTCGCCGCGGACGCCCAGCCGAGGATCAGCAGCCCCGCCACTCCCCAGATTCTGGCCACCGCCCGGAGGTTTCGTCCCCACCGTCGCATTTCCTGGCTCGTCACGCTCATGACACCCCGCTGATCCCGGTTGATGACTGGTCGGCTCATGGCGCCTCCCCTACCGCGCCGCGACTCGTGGCGTCGGCTGCCGGCTCGGGGTCGGGTCCCCGCACCAGGCTCGAGGCTTCATCGACTTCGAAGGACGTCGCGTCGACACCGTCGCCGATCTCGAGCCGGGCGCCACCGCGCACCACGACCCGGTCGAAGCGGTAGACCCCCGCGAAGAGATCCCCGGCTTCGACCCGGCCCTCCGCTCCCTCGAGGAGCAACCGGCGACGATCCGCGGACTGATCGACGACGCGGTACTCGCTACCACCGATGGCGATGTCGAGCCCCCACAGGCCGAGATCGAAGCGGCGGAACGGATCGAGGGGTTCGATCCACAAGCCGCCCTCGGCCGTTGGAGTCCGCGAGCGCTCGGCACCCACTCTTCCCACCACCCCGGTACCGAGCTGCGGCAACGGAGTGGCCGCCACCGGCAGGGCACCGCCGGCGGGTTGAATCACCGCCAGCGTGCCGTGGGAGCCCGCCTCGCGGAAGAAGATCGTGCCCGCGCCGGCATGACCTGAAGCCGCACCGTCGCAGCTTCGCTGGGCACCACCGGCCGCCACCGCTTGCTCGAGGGGATCGAAGCCGTCGAGGACACCCACGTCGAGGGCCACGCGGCCGCCACCGCCGGCACCGGCCAGCTCCGCGGCGCTGCAGGCGCCGGCGTCGCCACCAGAGACGTCGAGGCTCCCGTGACCGGCGAGCGTGCCGGTGCGTAGCCAGACGGCTCCACCACCGCCCGCCGGCCGGCCGATGTCGCCCCCGGCACCCCGCGCGACGATCCGGCCGTCGACACGGACCTCGCCGGCGGTGATCACGATCAGACCACCCCCCGCGAGCCCCGGTCCGCCCAGCCCCGGGGCACCGGCGGCGCCAGCCATGGAGGGCTCGAAGACGCTGTCGTAGACCTCGCCGGCGGCCAGCTCGGCCCCCTCGCCGAAGGCACCGGAAACTCCCCCGAGACCACCGTGGCTACCACCGGCGTCGGGCTGCGCCCCGGCGACCCCGAGCGGTGCGCTCTCGGTTCCAAGACCCGTGGCGGCGCCATAGCCACCGCCGTCGTGATCGATTCGCGCACCGCAATGGATGTGGAGCGCACCGCCCACCGCCAGGTGGAGGGGCCGACCGGCCTCGGAGGTCAGGACCGCACCATCGAGCAGCGTGAGCCGCTCGAGCTCCGAGGCCCCCGCCAGGACGAAGCGGCCGGCGCCCAGCGTCAGCTCGTCGCCGAGCAGAGCGGGGTCGAGAACCTGGTCGCCCTCGAGCACCACGCCGGTCGCGACGCGCAGACGGCGGACCGCCGAGCTCCGGCGCCCGCTCGCGTCCGTGGCCTCGACCCGAAGCGCCAGCACCGCACCGGGTGCAGCCTCGGTGGGAACGTTCCAGGTGAAGCCGTCGCGCACCTCGTCCGCTCCATCGTCGAACCGATGCTCTTCGACCAGGCTGCCGGCATGCCACAGCCTCAAGGCTTCGAGACCCG
>JAGQSE010000168.1 GCA_020439725.1 Acidobacteriota bacterium | reverse complement strand
CGATCCTGCTGGTCGACTTCATCAACCTCGAGCTGGCCTGCGGCGAGAAGCTCGAAGAGGCGGTGATCAAGGCCGGGCTGGTGCGTTTCCGGCCGATCGCCCTGACCGCCCTGGCGCTGGTCGTCGGCGGGTTCGTGATCCTGCTCGACCCGATCTTCCAGGGCCTCGCCGTCGCCCTGATCTCGGGCGTCGTCGTCGCCACCGCCTTGACCCTGGTGGTCATTCCGGTGCTCTACTACATGTATGTCCGTACCGTGGGGGTGAAGGCGGTCGTCGGCCATCGCCAATGACGACCAGCCCTCTCGCCACGACGTCTAGGAGTTTCGCCATGAGAATCAACGACTACCTGCGGGCCATCGCCGGCTTCTTCGTCCTCCTCTCGGTGGCCCTCGGTTACTGGGTGCATCCCGCGTTCTTCCTGTTCACGGCCTTCGTCGGCCTGAACCTCCTCCAGTCGGCCTTCTCCGGCTGGTGCCCGATGATGGCGATCCTGCGCAAGCTCCGGGTCCAGGAGTAATGAGCACCACCGACCCAGGGAAAGGGACCATGAGCTACTACTTTCACAAGAACCTCTCGCTGGGCTTCGACGAGGCCGTCGAGCACGTCACCGAGACGCTCAAGGCCAAGGGCTTCGGCGTGCTCACCGAGATCGACGTCCGGGCGACGCTCAAGAAGAAGCTCGACGCCGACTTCAGGCCCTACCGCATCCTCGGCGCGTGCAATCCGCCGATGGCCCACCGGGCCCTCGAGGCGGAGCCTCACATCGGCTTGATGTTGCCGTGCAACGTCGTGGTGCAGGAGACGGCGCCGGGGCAAGTCGAGGTCAGCGCCATCGACCCGGTGGCGTCGATGCAGGCCATCGACAACCCGCAGCTCGGCGACGTCGCCGTCGAGGTGCGGAACATGCTGCGTTCGGTGATCGAGGACCTGTAGGGCGGGGATCGCGGCGAGGGCGGCAGCCGGCGGGGACGATCAACGATCCTGCTGGCTGTCGCACTGCTTGATCACCGTCGGGGCGGCGGTCCGTGGACAGCTGCTGGTGCGCAGGCGCATCGGCGGTGCCGGAGGCAGCGCCAGGCTCGGGTCCGCCGGCGGATCGTCGCCGAGCACCTGGGCCGCGGTCTTCGCCATCACCCGCAGCGGCCCGTCGACGGCGCACAGCGGCCCGGTGGCGAGGGCGGAGGCCAGGAGCAAGACACCGGCGAGGGTCACCACCACCCGGTGGAGCACCGAGGTCGACCGCCTGGGCTCGTGGCGCAGCCGGCGGAGACGATGCCCCAGATCCGAGCCCGCTGCCGACGACCAGCCGGCCGCGGAACCCTGCTCGCCGCCGGGCAGGGCCAGACGCCACCCGGCACCGAACCGCAGCACCTTGGCGAGACCGCGCAGGTAGGACTCGGGATCTCCGGCGAGCTCGACCACGCGCTCGTCGCAGGCGAGCTCGCGCTCCGCCAACGTCCGCCGGTCGAGCCACCAGACCAGCGGGTGGAACCACAGGAGGCCCCGAAGCACGAGCAGCAGGTGGCCGGCGAGGTTGTCCCAGCGCCGCACATGGAGCAGCTCGTGGAGCAGCACGCTCTCGAGCTCGCCGCTCGAAAGGTGCCGCGGCATCGCCTCGGGCAGCACCACCACTGGCCAGAAAGCCCCCCAGACGCCCGGCTCGACGACCTCGTCGGTGGTCACCAGCCGCACCGGCCGACGCAGGCCGAGGCGCAGACGGCCGCGCTCGAGGGCCTGGTGGACGGGGCCCGAGGTCACCTCGCGGGCGCGCTCGACCACCGTCTTGAGACCCGCCATCCGCGACAGCCACAGCAGGCTGAGCATCACCGACACCAGCCCCCACACCGTCGCCAGGCTCCACCACAGAGCCGGCGGCAGGTGCTCGAGGCCGTTGGCACCGAGCGAGATGCCCAGACCGAGGGTGCGGCGCGCCGCCGCGAGGACGACACCGAAATCGAGCCAGGGGCGCAGCGTCTCGGGTAGGAGGCCACCGCGCAACCAGTCGGCGGGGACGAGCGGCAGCCGGGCCACCAGACCCAACACCGCCGCCGAGGGCAGGAAGAATTTGACGACGGCGAAGAGGTAGAGGTTGTAGCGCAGGCGGGCGGGAGCCGACGGCAAGAGACGGACCAGCGCGAGGATCGCCAGGGCGAAGAGGGTGGACTGCCAGAGGTGGTCGGCCACCAACCGACCGCCGGAGGCGACCACGCCGGCACCGATCTCGTACCAGGCATGGACCGCACTCTCGCGGCTCGTCGCCAAGGCGCTGTCCATCACCAAGGCCGGTCCTCCTCCACCGACTCGGCGACGGGCGCCGAACCGGCTTCATTCCATGGCTTCATCCCATCGCGGGCTCGAGGGGTCCTAGGCGCTCTCGGGCTCGCCCACCAGGAGCTCTTCCGCCTGCCGCAGGTCCTCGAGGCTGAGCTTCCCCGACTCCGCCAGATGCGCCACCAGCGGCCGCGCGGAACCGCCGAACAGGTCGAGGAAGTCGTCCACCAGCCGGCGGTAGGCCGCCTTGCGACTGACCCGCGGCCGGTAGATGTGGGCGTTGCCGATCTTGCGGACCTGCTCCACCGCCCCCTTCTCTTCGAGCCGCCGGACGATGGTCTGCACCGTCGTGTAGGCCGGGCGCCGGCGGGTAGGAAGGGCTTCGAGGACCTCCCGGACCGACCCTTGGCCGATGCCCCAAAGCTCCTCCATCACCTCGAGCTCGAAGCGGGTCAGGCGTATCGTCGTCTTGCTCATGCGTCGCGTTCCCGGTGGCCCTTGCTCTGGCGGCGGATCTCCGACCGAGATCTCCGCCCTGTCCGTGTTCCTTGCGTCGGTCGGCTACGAATCGTCGAAAAAGCTACCACGGCTGTCGTAGGGCCACAACCGGCGCTACGAAACTGCCACCTCCCCAGCTACGACGGTAGAGCCGCGAGGTTGCCCGGGAAACGCGAGACGCACCCGGGACCGGCGACGACGACGCCACCGGTCCGGACACGGAAGAGACGCCGGAGCTCAGCCGCCCCAGCCGCAGACCCGACCCTGGTTCTGCTCGTCGAGCCAGGCCTTGAGGGGCGCGAAGTAGTCGAGGATCGCCGTCGCGTCCATCTCCTTCTGGCCGGTCATGACCTCGAGGGCTTCGGGCCAGGGGCGCGACGCTCCCATGGCCATCATCGTCCGCAACCGCTCGCCAGCGGCGTCGTTGCCATAGACCGAGCAGCGGTTGAGGGGGCCCTCGTAGCCTGCCGCCTGGCACAGGCCGCGATGGAACTGGAACTGCAGGATGTCGGCGAGGAAGTAGCGCGTGTAGGGCACGTTGGCCGGGACGTGGTACTTGGCGCCGGGATCGAAATCCTGCTCCGAGCGCGCCACCGGCGGCGCGATGCCCTGGTACTTCTCGCGCAGCTGCCACCAGGCGGTGTTGTACTGCTCGGGGGTGATCTCGCCGGAGAAGACCTTCCAGCGCCACTGGTCTATGAGCAGACCGAAGGGCAGGAAGGCCACCTTGTCGAGGGCCATGCGCATCAGGAGCCCCAGGTCCGCGGAGGCGTCGGGCTCCTGGTCGATGAATCCGAGCTGGACCAGATAGGCCGGGGTCACCGAGAGCGCGACGGTGTCGCCCAAGGCCTCGTGGAACCCATCGTTGGCGCTGTCGCGATAAAGGACCGGCTGCGTCTTGTAGGCGCGCTGATAGAAGTTGTGGCCCAGCTCGTGGTGCACCACCGAGAAGTCCTCGGCGTTGATCTGGACGCACATCTTGAGCCGCAGGTCGTCCTCCCAGTCGATGTCCCAGGCGCTGGCGTGGCAGACGACGTCGCGATCCCGCGGCTGGCGGAAGAGCGAGCGCTCCCAGAAGGTCTCGGGCAGCGGGTCGAAACCGAGGGAGGTGAAGAAACCCTCGCCATACCGCACCATGCCGCGCTCGTCGACGCCCTTGGCGCGCAGCCGCTCGGTGAGGTCGAAGGTGCCGGAGCCCTCCGGCGGCGCCACCAGCGGGTAGATGTTGGACCAGGTCTGCGCCCACATGTTGCCCAACAGGTGAGCCGGGATCGGGCCATCGGGCGCCACGACGTCGGTGCCGTAGGTCTCCGCGAGCTTGGCGCGGACGTGGCAGTGGAGCGCCTCGTAAAGGGGCCTGACCTGCTGCCACAGACGGTCGAGCTCGGCGGCGAAGGCCTCGGGGCTCATGTCGTACTTCGAACGCCACATGGCACCGAGATCGGCGAAGCCGAGGTTCTGGGCGCCGGCGTTGGCGAGCTGGACATAGCGCTCGAACTCGGGCCGCATCGAAGGAGAGACCGTACGCCAGCCTTGCCACAGGTCGAGGAGCAGTTTGGGATCGCGGCTTTCGGCGAAGATGTTGCCCATCTCGACCAGGTCGTAGCAGTCGTCGCCGGTGGCGCCCTCGGGGCAATACTTGCCCTTGCCATAGGTGCCCTGCATCGAGGCCGCGATGCGGGTCAGCTCGGCGGTGGCCTCCGGGTCCGGCGGTGCGGGCAGGGTGAGGTTGAGCTTGAGCCGCTCGAGCCGGCGGCGCGTGTCGTAGGGCAGCTCGAGATCGTCGAACTGGCTCGCCGCCTCGGCGTAGCGCACCACGGTCGAGATGGCCTGCTCGTCGGCCTGGGCCGCCAGCACCTCGGTGTCATGGGTGATGTAGGTCGAGTGGACCCAGTTCTGGCGCTCGGAGTTGCTCTGCACCCGCAGCAGGTCCGCCTCGGCACGCTCGAGGAAGGCCGCGGCGCCGTCGGCTCCGACGAGGACGTCGGCCACGCCGTCGCCGGTGAGATCGCGCGTGATCCGCAGCGCTCCGGCGAAGTGGGAACTCTGTCCGAGGAGGCTCAGCTCTCGGACGCGGCCGCCGTCGGTGGCGAGCAGCCCCCCACCCACGGCGTCATACACGTAGACTTTCCCGACGTCGGTGAGGGTGACCGGCACTTCTCCCGGACCGATGTGTCCCTCGACGTCGAAACTCGGCGCGCCGATGAACAGATCCGCCGCCCCGTCCCCCGTGAGGTCCTCCCCGCCCGCGAGGACGGTGCCGAAACCGCTGCCGACCTGTTCGCCGTCGAAGGAGCGAATCCGTCCTCCTCCCGCGGCGCTGAGGATCGTGACCCGCCCCAGCCCTCCGCCGAAGCCGGGCGAGCCGACGGCGAAGTCCTGCACGGCGTCCAAATCGACCAAACCGGCGCGCGTGAGGCTCGACCCAAAGGCCGCGTCCGCTTCCTGACCGCGGGCCCGCCACACCGATGGAGCACCGGTGCGAAGACCCGACGCCGCGAAGGCGTAGACACGGCCACAGTTGGCCTGCGCGACCACGCCGTCGCCGTCGCGACAGTCGTAGGCCGGGGCCCCGACCACGGCGTATCCGGAGAGCGGCGTCGGGCCGGGGATGAAGACGAGGGCCGTGCCGAACGCATCGTTGGGCGCCTCGCCGTCCATGACGGCCATTCGCGATCCATCGGCGCCCGAATAGACGTAGGCGCGGCCCCGGTGGAAATCTTCGGGCTGGTTCCCAAAGTTGGGGGCGCTGATGAGGAGGTCCGGGACACCATCGGCGTTGACGTCCGTGACCGCGACGACGGCGGTCCCGAAGAGGCCAAAGGCCTGTTCCCCTTCAATTTCATGGATCCAAGCGCCCGTGGCCCCGGAGACCACGTACACTTTCCCGCTCTCAGGACCGGCGGCGCCGTCGAAACCCGGCGCCGTGACGGCGTAGTCCGGGATCCCGTCGTCATCCACGTCCCCGATCGGCTCGATCTCCGCGCCGAAGCGGTCGACGGCGCGCTCTCCCCCAAACGTCGTGATCGGCTCCCATTGGGCGAACGCGCGAAACGACCCCATTGGGTCCGACCAAAGGAGGGCCGTAAGTACGAGGAAGCGTGGCGCATGGGAATACAACATATATCCCCAAAGTTATAGCATAGTCGAACCCGCCGCGCACCGGGGCACGGGGTCAGGGCAAAAATAAAGTTGGATTCAGGGGGGTCGTCTTCCGGCGGATCTCAAAGTGGCAGTGCGGCGCCGTCGCCCGACCGGTCCGCCCCACGTAGCCGATCACCTCGCCCTGGCGGACCTGCTGGCCGACGCTGACGCGGTTGGAGCGGTTGTGGGCGTAGATCGTCCGGTAGTCGTCCCCATGGTCGACGATGATGAGATTGCCGTATCCGCGAAGGCCGTTGCCGGAGTAAATCACCTTCCCCGACGCCGACGCCTTGATCGGGGTCCCCTCGGCGGCGGCGATGTCGAGCCCGTGGTGCATGGCGCCGTCGCGGCTGCCGTAGCCGCTCGTCACCCGGGGATTGTCCAAGGGCCATCGGAACTTGCCGTTCCACGCCTTGGCGGGGGGGCGAGGCGCCCGAGCCTCGATCGCCGGCGGAGGCCGCGTCGGGGAGGGTCTTGGTTCCGGCGGGCGCTTCGAAGGCGTCCCGGGCGCGGATCTAGGTGGAACGCCGGCCGCCCGCCGCGGCGCCCGGGCCCGGG
>JAGQSE010000167.1:795-6792 GCA_020439725.1 Acidobacteriota bacterium | reverse complement strand
GGGCGCTGAGGACTCCTGAACGGGTGGAGGAGGGTGGAGCTCGTTCGAGGTGGATGGCACATGGACGATCAAGGAATGCATGAGACGCGCGCGGATGGGCTACTCGATGAGATGGGGTGGCTGGAGGAGCGGGATGCCGGTCACTTGCCGTCGGATGAGGTCCTCGAGGCATTTCGCCTCGGCCATCTGAGCGAGGAGGAGTGCCAGGCTCTCGAGCGGTGGCTCGGTCGCGACGGCGCGGCCCGGGCGCGGCTCGCACAGCTTGGGGGCGTCCGGGCCGAGGGCCCGGCACCCTGGGTACGGGATGCGGTGTTGTCGGCCTTCGGAGGTTCTCCCGATCGGCCCGAGCGCGTGTCGCGGGCCGCGAAGGGCGAGACCCCTCGCCGGTCCGGGCGGCCCGGACGACGTGCCGGGTGGGGTGGTTGGGGACGTTGGGCCGCGACGGCGGTTCTGGCGGCCGGCTTGGCCACGGTCCTGGTATGGACCACGATGGGACCTACGGCCTTGCCGACGGGTCTCGCCTACCAGGTGCAGGGCACGGGGCTCGCCGAGACCCGTTCGGTGCAAGCCGCCTCACCGGTGCTCAAGGCTCTACCCGACACCCTCGTACGCATCGTCGTCACTCCCGTGGACGTTGCCGAGAAGGACGTGAAGTTCGCCTTGTTCCGCCGCCGAGGGGAGCTCGTGGAGCTCCTGCCCACGGGATCGGACATCCGCCTCCGAGTCGATCGGGGTACCGCCGTGTTCGAGGCTCGAGCCGAGGACCTCGTCGGTCGTGACGTCGGTGAGCACACGCTCTACGTCGTCGTCGCCCGCCCCGGAGACCTACCCGCACCCTCCCTCACGATCTCGGACGAGTCGATCGAATCGCTGCTTGCGGAGGGTGGGCGACGTCTCGTCTATCACCAGCCGCTTCAGCTCGTCGACGAGTACCGTTAGGCTCCATTTCGAGCGAGCCGGTACCCGGTCTCCACCTTCCCCCATTCAACCCTGGAGGGAGGTTTCATGCGTTGTTTTCATTCTTGCTGGTCGCTCAGTGCACCCCGGTCGCTGGTCTCGATGGTCGTGCTTCTGGGTCTCTTCGCCGTCGAGATCGCCCACGCCGAGGAAGTCCGGTGGTTCCGGTACACCAGTTGTGACCCCGGCCTGAGCTCGTTTTCGACCCAGCAGCAGCAGGACCCGTTTCGTGTCGCCTGCGGTGCACTGGGTACCTACTATTTCGGACCCGGCGACTTCGAGTCGAGCGGCTCGTGCTCTTCGGCGTCCCACGGCGACGAAGTCCCCGCCCTCTACCTGTCCCAGGACGATCCCCGCTTCCTGCCCAGTGGTGCCGAATGGTTTCCGTGCAAGTCGGGCGGCTGTTTCGGACGCCGTTCGCAACCCTGGGTGGCGGTGGTCGACTGGAACCAAGGGCATGGCTGGAGCGTCGCCGGCCTGATCCGCGAGGTCGCGGGCAGCGGTGTCGACCTCGTCCTCTTCCCCCTCGAGCGGACGAGCGGCCTGGCCGCGGCCGACGGGGTCAGCGATCTCGACGTCCTGATCCAGCTATGCGCCGTCGCGGAAGCCGCCTACCAGGCGCCGCAGGACCTGCCCCTGGCGGTCAACATGAGCTTCGGGCGGCTGCTCGACCCGTCGGTGAGCCAGTCGGCCGGCCTGGTCGGCCGGTGGGCGTTCCAGGACGAGATCGGTCGCGTCCTCGACCATCTTTCGGGGCTGGGGATCCAGCTGGTGGCAGCCGCCGGCAATCATGCCGAGCTGCTCTTCCCGGCAAGCCACTCGAAGGTCATGTCCGTGGGCTCGGTGGACATCGAGCACTGGGACAGCACCGGCTCTGCCCAACGTTCGTGGCAGACGCCGACGGCTGCCGATACGCTGCTGCCGGCGTACGGGCTCTATCTCGACGCGGGATCCGGGAGCCACTGGCCCGTACCCCCGGGCTCGTCCTACGCCAGTGCCTTCGCCACCGGTTGGCTCGCCGGCTACCTGGTCGACCAGGGGATGAGCGCGACGCAGCTCGGCATGCATAGTGGAGCGAGCCTGGGCTTCGAGGTCAACAGCACGACCTACCAGCTGACCCTCGACGGGCAGCCGCTTTCGGGGTCGGCGCTCAGCGGTGCGGTGGGCCTCCTGAAGCGGGCCCTCGAGCATCCGTCGTCGGTGTGTCCGGGCCTGGCGACAGCGCCGGTCTCGGTGACGCCGACCTCGGTGACGCCCACCCTGCCGACGGATTCGGCGGACGAGCTGGCGGCGGACCGGAACCTGCCGCTGCCCAACACGCGGCCCTGCGTACCGTGTCATGGCCGGGTCGACGACGACGGTCTCGAGATCGACCTGTCGTCGTCGGACGGCTTGCCCACGGGCTGGGACCTCGACGCCCTCTACCTCATGATCGGCAGCTCGTACTACCAGATCTCCGACAGCACCGTGCTCGCCGATTTCGTCGACGGCGACCTCGTCGCGCTCTACCTCGAAGACGTGGGTTCGATCACCGCCGGGACGCCGGTGGCGCTGGTCTACGACATCGGCATCGGGACCAGCGACGAGTTCTGGGACGCGACGCCGATCCATATGCACCCCTGATCGGGGCCGGTTCGTCGCGTCAGCTCTCCGGGCCCCCCGGCGGCAAAGCGCGCGGTGGGGAGGGTGGTCGGTCGCCGCCCTCGCCGTCGGGTGCGGTCCGGTAGTCGCGGACGTCGATGATGACCTGCGCCTCGCCGCGCTGGAGCTTCGTCTGAAAGCGGTTCCAAAGCCAGCGTTTGAGGCCGCCGCGAACCGCCGGGACCAAACACAGGAAGCCCACGACGTCGGTCAGCACCCCCGGGGTCAGCAGCACGGCGGCGGCGAACAGGATGAGGATGCCGTCGCCCAACGCGCTGGCGGGCATGCGGCCGGCGGCGAGCTCCGTGCGCACCGTGCCGAGGACGCCGAGTCCCTGCCGTCGGGCGAGCCAGGCGCCCAGCGCGCCGGTGCCCAGGACCAGCGCCACCGTCGGGAGCAGACCGACGGTCTGCCCGATCTTGACCAGGAGAGCGAGCTCGACCGTCGGGACCGCGACGAAGAGCAGGAAGAGCAACCAGAACATGTCGTCATCTTCCCACGCCCGGCGGCCGGCCGTGGCCGGGACTAGCGGTGCGCCAGGGGCGGCGCGCCGAGGCGGCGAGAGATCCAGCCGCCGGCGGCGTAGGTGCACCAGGCCCACAGGGCGCCGGCGAGGAATGCCAGGGCGAAGCCAATCCACGGACCGGCACCGCTGCTCGCTGCGCGCAGCGCCTCGAACCGGAGACCGACGTCGTCACCTCGCAGCAGGGCACGGGCCGCGGCGCTCGACCAGGGGCCCGCATGGGTGACCAGGATCGAGCCGATCTCGTAGGCGTCCCCGGGTAGCGAGGCGAAGGGGGCGAGGGCCACCGGCAGCGACGCGCCGAAGAGCAAGGGCTTCGACGTCGCGCCGGCCCGCCGCAACCACCAGACCCCGGGGAAGAGGGTCAGGAGGTAAGGGCCGAAGTCCGTCGCCAGGTAGATCGCGTCGCTGCCGTGGGTGTCGAAACCGGACAGACGGCCCGCGTACTCACCGCCGGAGACCACCCACGGCACCAGGCCCTCGAGCAGCGAACCGCCGTAGAGCGGTGAGATCTGGAGCTCGCTCACCGAGCCGCCGGTGGCGACGCAGGCCAGGGCGTGGAGGAGCTCGTGGAACGGGACGTAGATCCACCAGCCCAGCGCCAGGCCCAGGGCCACCCAGACCAGGGCGCGGCCACCGCCGTCGAGACAGCGGTCGAGACCGTGGAAGGCGTCGCTGAAGGGACGGGTGAAGAACCCGGTCCAGCCGGTGGAGCCCGGGTCGCTCATCGTTGGAGGAACTCTTCGAGGAGCTTGCCCGCGATCTTGAGGAAGTCGCGCTCGGTGATGATCCCCACCAGCCGTTCGTTCTCGACCACCGGCAGACAGCCGATCCGGTGTTGCTTCATCAGCTCGAGGGCCTCGAGGGTCGACGCCTGCGGCGAGATCGTGATGACCTCTTTTTGCATCAGGTCGCGGACCGCGATGGACTCGGCCCGCCGCTCGCCGCCGTGGGTCATCAAGCGCAACAGGCTGCGATGGCTCATCAGGCCCACCAGCCGGTGCTGGTCGTCCTCCACCGGCACGTGGCGGATGTGCTGCCAGTCCATCAGGCAGGCCACCAGGTCGACGACCTCGTCCTCGTTGACGGTGAAGAGGTCGGTGCTCATCAGGTGCTGGACCTCTGTGTAGTGGCCCTTCCAGGCCTCGTTCTCGCGCAGCTCCGCCAGGTCCCAGCCCGAAACCGGAGCGCCCCCCTTTTGCCGCACCAAGAGGCCCTGGGTCAGGGACGCCATGCGCTCGCCCTGGGCGCCTTCCTGCTTCATCCCGGCGAGGGACAGCAGCATCCAGCGCGCGCCGGTTCGCCCGCGCCGGACGCGTTCCTCGACGACGCCCAGATAGCGGTCGCTGTCCTCGGAGGCGATGCCCAGGGCGTCGAGTCCCCGTCGCGCCAGCGGCAGCAGCTGGCCGGTGGCGAGCTCCGTCGCCGGGACGATGCGGCCGTCGAGCCAGGTCAGGTGCGCGTCGAGCCCCTGGCGCGCGGCGGCGAAGAAGTTCTCCTTGGCGATGTCGAAGTCCATGTGGCGGGTGATGTCGCCGACCTCGTCGGAGAGACCGCGGATCAGCCCGAACCAGTAGGCGGCGTTGGCGACCTCGTCGACCACCGTCGGTCCGGCGGGCAGGATCCGGTTCTCGATCCTGAGGTGCGGCCGGCCCTGGCCGATGCCGTAGCACGGCCGGTTCCAGCGGTAGATGGTGCCGTTGTGGAGGCGCAGCGCGGCGAGGCTCGGCGCCCGGCCCGCCGCGAGCTCGGCGAAGGGATCCTCGCCGACGTCGGAGCTCAGCAGGACCCGGAAGCGGGCGATGTCCTTGCGGAAGATCTCGAGCACCGACTCCTTGAGCCACTCCTCGCCGAAGCTGACCCGGGGCTGGAGCTGGCGCAGGGTGAGCTTGGTTCCGCGGGTGTCGACGGCCTGTTGAAAGAGGGCGATGCGGGTCTCCCGCCACAGTCGGCGACCGAAGAGCAGCGGCGAGTTGGCCGCGGCCGCGAGCACCGGTGCCGCCACTGCCTGGGCGATGTTGTAGAGCGGCGCGAAACGCTCCGGATCGACCTGGAAGTGGACCTGGAAGCTCGTGTTGCAGGACTCGACCATGACGCTGTCGTGGGTCAGCGTCAGCTCGTCGATGCCCTCGATGTTGAACTCGAAGGCCGAGCCGCGCAGGTTCTGGAACGCCTCCGCCAGCGTGAAGTAGCGGGGCACCGGCGTCATGTTGTCGAGGGTCAGGTCGCTCTTGACCAGGGTCGGCAGGATCCCGGTGAGCAGCACCTCCGCCCCCAGCGTGTCGGCGGCGGACCGGGCTTTCTTCACCAGGCCGTCGATCTGCCCCTCGAGCTGGCTCAGGCAGTGCGGGGCGAGGTCGAGGGGATCGACGTTGAACTCGAGGTTGAAGCGCGCCAGCTCGGTGGTGAAGTGGGGGTCGTCGACGGCCTCGAGCATCGCCAGGGCCAGCGGCGCCGGCCGGCCGTCGCGATCGATGAGGAAGAGCTCCTGCTCGGCACCGATGCGGGCCACGCCGGATTCGATGCGACCCTCGTCGAGCATCGTCTCGAGGGCCCTCAGGTCGTCGAGCAGGCGGCGCATGAAGTGCCGCTGCTCCTCCGTATCGGTCTTGCGGATCCGCTGCTCGCCCATGGCTGCTTCCCCGTAGGTGCCCCACCGCCGTGGCGATGGCGAAAGTCCGAGGGGACATCCGTCTCGACGGGAGACGGACGAGCGCCGGCTCGAAACCAGGCGCCCGCGGTACGTGGAGTCACGACCGCCGCGAGGCAGGATATCCGAAAGGGGAGGGTGCGGTGCCACCCGGGCGAGGCGGCGAGGTGCGAAAGCGGGGTCGAGGGGATCTCCGGGGCCCGTAGGGCGGCCCCGGAGTCTCGCA